>CAZXCO010000354.1:0-2877 GCA_964639095.1 uncultured Solibacteraceae bacterium | reverse complement strand
GATATATCGGCGTTCGGTCCAGTTCGATGCGCGGGTTCGGTCCAGTCGTCATAGTCTTTCTGTTTAATCGCGCCGTAAGAGCCATCCTTCCTGAGCCTGATCAGGACACTTTCGGCAGCAAGCCCGGTCGTCCAGCTTTCGAGTTCCATCGGGTGGCCCCATTGGAATACCTTTTGAAATTCTGTGTCCTTCGGTAGGGAGTCAGGGTGTTGCCAATCCCAGACATCCCTTGGGAACGGTGCGCGCTGCAAATCGTCCGTGGTGACGGCCCGTATTGCCCGGGCAAACCGGATGTCCGTGTCGGCAACGCGAAGTTCACCCAGTTGCGGGGATTCGATAGTGGGCGCTACCGATGCATTAGATCCTTGGCCATCCGATACGGGTGTGACGGCAGAGTTGCCGCTGGCCACTCTTCTGATCGCAGGCGCATCACCGTCGCCGTGGGCTTGGCCGTCCTGCGGGGGACGTTCACGTTCAGAGGCTCGTTCTCGACCCTTTTTCGTCACCGCCTTCCGTTGCGCGCGAGCCGGAGGCGTGGGCAGCGTTTCCGATTTGGCTTCTGCAGGCCTGCCTTCGAGCCCCTTCGTATCCCGTTGCGAGAAGTGCCAGAAGGCAAATACCGCAACGAATCCGATCGCGGCGATCGCAGCTTCAATTCGGGTTCGCCGGGAATCCTGTGCAACATGCTGCGTCATGGCTACACCAGTCCCGCTGTTTCGATATCGTGTTCGGACGGATGCGTCGCTTCGCCAAATGCCGTCGCGCCAACCCGCTTTTTCTCGGCATGCACATACTGGCCGATTGCCGAAATGGCCGCGGCCACGCCTTGACCGAAGCTCCGTGATCTCGGGTGAGGCTCAGCAAAGCCGAGAGAGCCGTGGCTCTGGTCTTTTTCGAAGCCGCTCCAGAAGACCGCGCAGCCGGAACTCCAGAACCCGAACAGGCCCCATGCCAGCGGAAAACATTCATGCGCTGTACTGGGACTGCCGCCCCATTCCTGCCAACAGGCGAGTGCGCAGAACGCGACGGATACACCTGCCAGTAGGCCGGTCGTTGTCGCGCCCGATGCAGTTTGGAGGGTGCGCGAAAGGAAGGTGTGCGCCGTGATGCGCCCGCCGAAATACGGGACAAGAACACCGAGCGCCACAGCGAGCGCCGAGTCCTTCCAGAAAAGCCCGTCAGGAAACTCTCTGCCGAACCGCACCCAGAGTTCCTGCCAGAGCAATTGATGAAGAGCAAGCCACCAAAAAAAGGCCGCAGGTGCCGCGACCACGATGCTCAGCAGGGCGCCCGTGAAGAGGCCCGCGCTGTATGCGCCAGGTATGGGTTTGCGCGCCGCTCGCGCTTTAGGCGACCGCGGAGCAGGGGGCTCGACAGTCGCATCGAACAAAGGCCCGTAAAGCTCCTCCGACAAATTCAACGGTGAAGTTGGCATTTCCATCTCCTCGAACAACATTCGCTGCGCCGGCCCTCCGGCGCCGAGACTGCTCCGCGTTTTCCGTCCCTTCCTTCCGCTCACATCACTGGCCCCTCTCTGTGGCCGGGCCGCGTCCTCCCCAAAGCCGGTTCCAGTCGTCACACCAACGCTCGCCGTACGGCCCTTCAGCCCGATAGAACTCGCGGCAGATGCCCGATGCATGAGCGAGCGCTTCGCGGGAGGACAGCCACAGCCGGTGTGGAGCTGGAAGCGAAGTGGATAGGGAGCCGCCCGGTGAAGCGGCTCCCCGCATGAAGGCGTCCCCAGCGGCGACGCCCTCGGCTTGACGCTCCCGCAACCGGTAGGTCGCAGCGGCATCAGCAAGCGTGTGCAAATCTCGAATGCTCATAAACACCTTCGGAGAAACGCTTTCAATCACGTACAGACACACGCCGGGCGTTGTAATCGCAACGGGATGAAGTCCCGCCGTCCGGCCTGAATTTTGAAGAAGTCCGGGCTGCGCTTTTACGCGCCGGTCTCGGGCAACCAGCCCTCGGCCTTCAATAGTTCACGACTGGTGGTTTCGCGAACGTGTTTATCAAGCGCCATGCGCACGAAATCATGTATGTCGGGATCGGCGCGACACGCCGCGGCGATCATCGCATCGACGCGCGCATTTCGCTTGCGAGCTTCGGCGCGTTGCTGCGAAGCAAGCTCGCGTTTATGAGCGGTGAGTTCGCGCTGCTGTTGACGCAATTCCGCAATCTTTTCCGCTATCGACTTCCGGCCGCGCTTTTGGTGAACAGGAAGAGCTTTCATTGGATTGCACCTTGGCTAGAACTCAGGTCCGCCCGTCATCAGCACGGACGAACAGCGGTCACACAGATGGACCTCGGCGAAGGAGAGCAGCCCGGCCAATGTGGCCAGCATTCGCCGTTGCCGACGACTGACCTTTTCGTCATGCGTCGCCACACGTGTTATCGCGTTAACTGCGCCGTAGATGGAGTTCTCCGAACCCTCGATATGCCAGGCCTCAATCAATTTCGGCATCATAAGCTTCAAAGAAAGACGCGTGCGCTCCAGCCACCTGCGGAGCAGGTCTTCAACATGGGCGTGACGCTCAGCGGTCGCCTTCAGCGCGCCGAGCTGTGCCTGCAATCCCCGCCAGTTTTGCTGCGCCAGCTTCCGGATTTGCTCCATCTGCAACGCTTCTGCGTTCGGAAATTCTGCGGGCAATCGCCGGGTGCGGGTCAGGCCGTCAGCTTCGCATTCGCGCCGCATCATGCCGTTCCGGCAGACAAGCCTCAATACATACGCCGCGACAACCGTAGCCTCCCGACCAAATCTGGAATGCTCGACGTGAATTCCCGCTTGCACGACATCGCCGGGCCGAACGGCCAGCACTTTCTCTTGGCTTACGAGATCGATCTCCAGATGCTCGAAATCGAGCTCTATTTTTT
>CAZXCO010000353.1:0-13387 GCA_964639095.1 uncultured Solibacteraceae bacterium | reverse complement strand
CACTCTTTCGGACGGCAGCCAAAGAACGGCCGACTTGAGTGATGTCGATTGGGGCAGGACGACCGCATTGAACGCCGAGCGTGGCGTCAGAATCAAATTGCGGACTGGCCGGGAAGCCTACTGAGCCTGCTTTGACCCGTCAGCGATGCTGCGCGAGAGCGGTCACTGCGTCAAAGAACGCCGGCGACCGCCCGGGAAAGAGCTGGCTGTTGACGATCTCCGTCGCCGCAACCATTGGGCCCGCGTTCTCTTTTTGAAGGAGGCCGGCGTCAGAACTGGCAGGGTTCCGGGAAGATCAGGTTGGTTTGATACAGTCTCCGAAAGGGGGAGCATTCAGGTCGGGGAAGTTCTGCCCATCCGCGGATCCGCGACTCCCGCAAGCGGATCCGAGACAGTATTCGCTGCCTGGGCGTGCCAGACGGCAAAGTGATTGACCGCATTCAACTGCGTCAGGTTTGTGAGACGGCCGCCCTGAGTCGCGCCGGCCGCCTTGCTGAGGCAGTGTCCGAAAGGCATCGAGATTGACCGGCTCTTCTCCTCTGGATGCCAGGAAAGCATGGATGCCGGGAAAGCATTGAGAAATGCGGCATGGCCCGTCTCGTCCATTCACCTCACCCCATGCCTCACGAGTGAGAATGAGGCCCGGATGCCTTCAGACAACAAGAGGCCTCTCCAACCCTGGCGGATGGCGTATTGCATGCCATCGCCGGAAGCTGGAGAGGCCCGGACTTCCTTGTTACACGCGGAAATCAGGCTTGCCGCGACCTAAAAGTCGAAACGGCCATAGAACGTGATCATGCGGTTCCCTGCCGCCGACGTGATGCGGCCGAACGACGGGGAATCGATGTTGGTGTTGATGCCAATGGTGCCGCTGGTGTTGCTGTAGCCCCATTGAGGCGTATTCAGCAGGTTGATGGCATCTGCGCGGAAGCTGAGCGTATAGCGTTCTCCGATTTTAAAAGACTTATTGGCGGACGCATTGAAGCCCATCAGCGAGGGACCGCGGACGCCCGGCGTGTAATAAGCCGTATTACCCGTGGTGCCCGGTTCCGGATTCGTCAGAACAACCTGCCCGGAGGAATTGACGACTTCGAGGTTCGTGAAGCGTCCGGCCAGGGATGTGTTTCCACCAAAGTCGGGCAGGGGCGCCGACTGCACAGACAGACCCGGGAAGTACTGGACGAAGCCGCTCCCCTTCTGGACCTTGGAAATGCCGGTCGGCAGAGATCCGACCAGATTGGCGGTCGTTGTCGTCAGGTAACTCAGGCTTTGAATGTACCCGCCCCCACCAATCGCAGCGGTTCCGGAGGTAAACGTGAGCGGCACGCCCGATTGCCACTGGAATGACGATGCGATCTGCCAGCCGCCGACAATCTCATCCAGCCAGGTGGGCGCGTTTTTCAGGAACGATCCACCTTTGCCGAAGGGCAACGCATAGGAGGCATTCCACTGGAACAGTTGCGGCCGGTCGATGCTCAACAGGCTCTTGCTGAGGTGGAAGTCCCTTTGATCCCGGATCTGAGTGGACGTGTCTCCCAGCGTCTTGGAGAACGTGTACGCAAACTGGCCGGTCAGCCCGTGCGAGAGGCGCTTGGTGAGATGCACCTGCATCGAGTTGTAAGTGGAATTTCCATTGTTATCGATCATCAATACGCTGCTGAACTGCGGGTTCACAACGACGAAGTTCGGCGGCAGACCCGCGTGCGTGAGAATACCGCCGTTCACGCCCGTGCCCGTCGATGTGGTGTTGAAAAAGTTGGCCAGAGAGCCGACCGATCCGTTGGCGAGGAACGTATTCGTCACCGAATACCGCCGCAGCGCCTCGGAGCCCGTCAGAGTCGTATTGTTGACAAGACCGACCCCGGGGATCGAGAGGCCCGCCAGCATCCGGTCGAACAGCGGGGAGTCGCCTCCGGCCCGCGTGATATTGAACGCGTTCAATATCCCGTTTTCGAAAATGTTGGTATCGTCCAGCTGTTGATTGGTGTACAGCCGGGAGCCCTTGTTCGCGATGTAATTCACGTCAAGAGTCAGCGTTGAAGTCAACTCGCGCTGGAGCGTTGCGTTGAAACTCTGAATATAAGGGGTTCTCAGATTATCGGCATACCCGTAAAGGGTGGTGGCGTGGTTCGTAATCGGCACCGGAGCAAACGGCTGGGTTCCGCCGGTCGACACCGGGACGACGCCGGCCGAGGGCAGGCCCTGCAGATCGAGATAGCCCGACGGAACGTAGCTCGTATTCAGCGTCTGGCCAGGGAAGTTGCCGATACCGGTATTCACCGTCAGGAAATCGACGTTGCCAATGTAATTGATGCCGTAGCCCGCGCGGAAAACCGTGCTCCGTTTGAACCAGGGCAACTGCCAGGCGATGCCCACCGAAGGCCCGATGTCCTTCCAGTAGTTGTTGTACACGCCAAGATTCGGGTTCGGCGAATTCGGTCCGACAAACTGAGCGACCGTGGGCGAGCCTCCGTTCGCGTTGGGATTCCACATGGCATTGGCGAAGTTGGTTCCGGAAATTCCGAACAACCCGGACTGGCCGCCGTTCGGCCGTCCCGCGAGGCCCTGTGTCTCATACGGGGCGCCGAAAAAGTCGTACCGCAGACCGAGATTCAGCGTGAGGTTGGACGAGACCTTCCAGTTGTCCTTCGCATACGCCGACCATGCATTTGCAACGTTCGTCCGGTAGAACAGAAAATCATCGAGGTAAGAGGACCAGTCCTGTTGAGTCGGGCTGTTGACCCAGTACTGCTCCGTGATGCTGGCGACGGAGCCCGCGAGATTGGCGAGCAGGTTCTGCGCGGTTGTCAGGTTGAGAGCACCGATGCCGGAGAAGGTCGAGGTCGTGATCGGGGGCGCGACTGTGCCGATTCCGAGATTGACGGTCGGCCGCGTGGTCTGAGTGCCACCGCTGTTTGATGACTCCGAGCTCGTGCGATCGATCTCAAAACCGAAGCTGAACGAGTGGGATCCGTGAATCCAGCTCAGAGAATCGCTGTACTGCCAGAACGGGCTGACAGTCAACCGTGGGGCGGAAACATTCATCCCTGCATACAATCCAAGCCTTCCACCCAGCGTGCCGAGATTTCCGGCCTGGGTATAGAGGAACGAGTTGTTCAGCTGCGGATAGGAGGCCCGGGCCGCCTCCGCAGAAGCGGCAAGTCCCGAATTCTCGGACGCCCCGTTGAAGCAGCATCCCGCATCCAGGGGCGAGGTGCCCTGCCATGTATCGACTTTGTGGCCGAAATGGAATTCGTTCAGCAGGTTGGGTTTGATCGTCCAGGTCCAGCCTGTCGTGTAGAACGACGGATTCCGGTCCTCCTCTCCGTAATAGCCGGCCGGATAGTCGGGAATGCCGGTCTGGCTCGTGACGCCCCAGTCGTGTTCCCGGGTCATGATGAAGTTCACTTTGTGGCTGTCGTTGATGTTGTAGTCGAACCGCAGGGTGTAGTCATTGCGGTTGGTGTTCGGACTCTGCCCCGTCGAGCCGTCCACGCCATCTTCCCTCTGCTGCCAGGCGAAGCCGGCTGTATTCAAGCCGTCGCCAACCGTGTAGTTATTGGGCAGTGGCATGTACTTCGCGAGGTATTGCGGCCCGAACCATACCGAGTCGACTCCGCTGAAGTTCGGCCCGCCGGCCGCGAAAAGATTGACGGAATTGAGGTACAGAGGCTGCCCGTTCGCGGACGTCAGAATATTGCCGTTGAGATCGACCGAGGGCGTCGTCGAAAATGCATTGCCGTTCGATCGGCTCCCGCCTCCCGGCGATCCGGTGGTCAGATAACGGAAGATGCCCTGCCGCGCCGGCGCCGTGAGAACCGTCGCCACATCGTTGACCTTTGTGAGATAGCGCTGGTCGTCGGTCAGGAAGAAGAAGAACAGCTTGTTCTTCTTGATCGGACCGCCGATACGGCCGCCAAACTGGTTCCGGTTGGCGTAGTTAATCGGCTGCCCCTGCAGGTTCGCGAAGTAATCGGAAGCATTGAATGCCGAGTTGTTGTTCGTCCAGAAGGCTGCGCCGTGAAACTCATTGCTGCCCGCGCGCGTGCGCATCTGCACCTGCGCTGCGCCGCGCCCCAGCGACGGATCGATTTGATTCGTGCTGATACGGACTTCTTCGATCATGTCGGGGCTGGTGAAAATTCCCGAGTAAGCGCCGTTGGCGTAGCGGCCGTCGTTGGTGATCATTCCGTCACGGGTCGTATTCACCTGATTGGTTTGCGTTCCGGCGAAATTCAGCATCGACGCCACGAAAGTTCCCGGAACGGAAATGACGCCGGGAGTCAGCGCCACGAGATCGAGCACGTTGCGGCTTGCGAGCGGGAGATCATTGACCTCCTTCTCGGTCAGGACGCCTCCCACCGAAGATGTCGTCGTCGCGAGATTCGTATCGGCTTCGACGACCACATCCACCGACTGCACGCCTCCGGCCACCTGGAGCGTGAAATTCAGGCGAACCTGCTGGCCCTGGCCGAGCTGCACGTTGTTGTACGTCTGCGTCTGGAAGCCGCTGTTCATCGCCGAGATCGTGTAGCTGCCCGGCTGCAGGCTGGGGAACTCGTAATTGCCCGTATCATTCGTCGTTGTGTTGGAGACGACGCCGGTGTTTACGTTTCGGGCCGAAACAGCAACCTTCGGGATCAGGGCGCCGGAAGGGTCGGATACAGTTCCTCCGACCACGGCATTCACCTGCGAGAATCCCGGACTGGCCAGGCCCAGGTACATGAGCGCAACAGCTGCGCAAATCAGACTGGAATGCTTCACAATTTACTCTCCTCTTCGCGCGGAAAACGCGCCCCCCTGCCCCGAATGGCATCAGACCCTTTTGCCCTTCGGCCTTCGATTTTCGTTGAAAGACGAAAATCCCTCGCAGCAGAAATGCATGCATTCTGCTCGCGTGGTGGCGATTTTATTTTGTCATTACCCCAAAGTCAAGCCCCTCCGCCGGATGTAGCATGTCAGTTGTCCGGCGGAAAGCTCGAAACGGGCGAAGCAGCGGGAAGAGGAGAAAGACGAAGCGAGCCCGGCCATTCCGGCTCGGGGATGACGCGGATGCCCGCAGAATCTGATTTGGCAGAATTGCGTCGCAGACCGGCGGGAGCCGGCATTTACGCATGCGAAATTCCGCTGATTGCAGCGGAATTTCAATCGGCGCGGTCAGGTCGGGCGGGTGCGCGCAGCCTTCCGGCAACCGGCCCGGCAACCGGCGCCGCACGCACCCGGTCCTTCAACACACGATTTTTTTCGCGGCGCGCGATCCGTTCCTTGCGCAGCCGGCCATACCGCGACTTGTCCCCGTTTCGTGCTGACATGGCGATCATTTTCCTCCTTTCCGGCAGTTTGCGGCGCCCGCGCCGGAGGCTCAATTGTGCGTCATCTGACATTTTTCTTTCCTCGCGGATCTGGCTTGATGCTGCACAGAGGGCGGAGAGACTATATACTCCCCCTGTCTTCCTGCCGTGGCGATCATGAGCCGATACACGGCAAGGAGCGCGCGGAGTTGTCGATGGAGTGGCCTGCCCGGACGCACGGCCTGAATTTCTACACGCGGGACAGGAATCTGCAGCGCTTTCTGGAACGGTCGGCGCCGGAAATGATGGCGCGGCAGGGAGCGGCGCTGGAGCATCTTGGCGCTTTCTGCGGCGGCGACCTCGATGAGCAGGCAGCATGGTCCGATCGCATCCATCCCCCGGTATTCCGGCAGGAGGTGACGGACCTGGTACATCCCGGCGAGCGGCGCGGTCGCGTATATCTGAACTCGCACTATGAAGAAGCGCAGCAGGAATTGTACCGGCGCGGCTTTCTGTCCCGCTGTTTTGATCCGGTTGCGCGGGAGCCGCAGATCCTGCCTTTCGCGGCGCAATATCTCGTTTGCAAAAGCGATATTGCGACCGGCTGTCCCTTCGCCATGACCCATCCCGTCGCGCTGCTGATCGACCGGCACGCATCGCCGGCCGTCAGAACGCGATTTCTGCCGGAGTTGCTGCGCACGGACGGCCGCACCGCGGTCGGCGGCACCTGGGCAACCGAAAGGCACAGCGGCAGCGATATCGCGAACACCACGACGAAGGCGCTCGATCAGGGGGAAGGCACGGTGCGCCTGCACGGCGAGAACTGGTTCGCCAGCGCCATCGGATTCAGCCGCTTCCTCGCCCTCAAGACCGCGCGCCCGGAAGGCGCACCGCCAGGAGCCAAAGGCCTCGGTCTGTATTTGGTTCCCAGCCACGTCGATCCGGACTGGCGCGCGGCCAACGAATACGAGATCACGCAGCTCAAGGAAAAGGTCGGGACGCGCGGCCTGCCCACCGGCGAGATCCGGCTCTCGGGTACACTCGCCTGGGAGCTGGCCCCGGCCGGTGCGGGCCTGAAAATGATGATGGAGGCGCTGACCTGCTCCCGCGTGCACAACGCCATGGCCGCGGCCGGCGTCATGCACCGGGCGCTGATGGAAGCGCTCTGCTGGTGTATGCATCGTTCGCCTTTCGGCCGGACGCTGGTGGAGCAACCGATGGTCCGCAAACGGCTTCTCGATCTGCAGACGGAGTGGCTTTCCGGTTCGGCGCTCGCCTTCGAGGCAGCGCGGAGCTTCGATGCCGGCCGGCAGCCGTGGGCGAGGATCGCCACGTCCCTCGCCAAGTACAAGACGGCGGAACAGGCCGTGTGGTGCGCGCGCAAGGCCATGGAACTGGTCGGCGGCAACGGTTATACCGAAGAGTATCCGGTGGCCCGCCTGTTCCGGGATGCGCATGTGCTGACGGTATGGGAAGGACCTGAACAGATTCAGGCACTGGACCTCATGCGGATGATGATCCAGGAAGATGGCGGTCAGGTTTATCTGGACAGGCTCTCCGCCATCGCGGCCGCCTGCGACGGCATGGAAGCTCACCGCGGCCGGCTGGAAGCGCTGATCGCCGCGATCAGGCCCGCGCTGGACGATCTGACGCAGAATCCCGCATTGTCTTCGCGCATGGCCGGAGAGTATCTTGAGCGCATGGCGGAGATACTGGCGTACGCGCTGATGTGCGAGGAAGGCGCCTGGGAGATGGCGCATTGCAATGATGCAGAAAAAGCGCTGTTTGCCGAACGATTCCACGCGCGGACCTTCATCCGCAATATTCGTCCCGATCCGGAAATGCGTCTTCTCGAGAAGGAATTTTCCCGCGTCGCGGCCGGCCGGGGATTCGAACCCTCCGAACTCCGATGAATCGCGACGATATTCTCAGGCGAATTCGATCGCACACCGGCAAATGGGACTTCATCATCGTTGGCGGCGGCGCAACCGGCGTCGGGGTGGCGATTGACGCCGCCGCCCGCGGATTTGACGTGCTGCTGCTCGAGCAGAGCGATTTCGGAAAAGGCACTTCGAGCCGCAGCACCAAGCTGGTGCATGGCGGCGTCCGCTACCTCGAGCAGGGAAATCTCTCGCTGGTGATGGAGGCGCTGAAGGAGCGCGGGTTGTTGTTCCGCAATGCGCCGCATCTGGTGCGGAATCTCGGCTTCGTGGTGCCGCGCTACGACTGGTGGGAAGCGCCGTTCTACGGCATCGGGCTGAAGCTCTACGATCTGCTCGCGGGCAAATACGGCTTCGGCGCTTCGAGGATTCTCTCGCTGGAGGAGACGCGCCGGCATATCCCGGCTATCGAACCGGAAGGACTGCGCGGCGGTGTGATCTACTTCGACGGGCAGTTCGACGATTCCCGGCTGCTCATCAACATGGTCGCCACGGCTGCCGCGCAGGGCGCGTCCCTGCTGAACTACGCCGCCGTCCGCGAACTGACGAAAGACGCGCAGGACTGTGTAAACGGTGTTGTCGCGGTCGATGCCGAAACGGGCGAGGAGTTGCAGGCCTCGGCAAGAGTGGTCATCAATGCCACCGGAGCGTTCAGCGACTGCCTTCGGCGCCGGTCAGATGCGGACGCTGCGCCGCTGATCGCCCCCAGCCAGGGAATCCACCTCGTGTTCGACCGGGCGTTTCTTCCGGGCACAAGCGCCATCATGGTTCCGCACACAAGCGATGGCCGTGTGATGTTCGCCATACCCTGGCATGGCCATACTCTCG
This sequence comes from uncultured Solibacteraceae bacterium, assembly GCA_964639095.1. Lineage (GTDB taxonomy): Bacteria > Acidobacteriota > Terriglobia > Bryobacterales > Bryobacteraceae > BOG-234. Next base: position 5,328 of record CAZXCO010000353.1, on the reverse strand, counting down.
TGGGGACGACCGATACGCCAATCGCCCGCCCCGTGCTCGAACCCGTGGCGATGGAACAGGAGGTGGATTTTCTGCTTGCCACAGCGTCCCGATATCTGGCGCGAAAACCGTCGCGGGCGGATGTCCGAAGCGTGTTTGCAGGCATCCGGCCGCTGGTGCGCGGGAGCGGAGGGGAGAAGACGTCAGCTCTCGCCCGCGATCACGTGGTGCACATCGACAAATCCGGTCTGATTACCATCTGCGGCGGGAAATGGACCACCTACCGGAAGATGGCGGAGGACTGCGTCAACCAGGCCGCGACGCTCGGGCAACTCGAGGAAAAGCCTTCGATCACGCACCACCTCAGGATTCACGGATTCCATGAGTCCGCCGACCAGTTCGGCGATCTGGCCGTCTATGGCGCGGATGCTCCGGCGATTCTGAGGCTGGGAAATGAAGATCCTTCACTTGCGAGGCGCCTGCATCCGGAGCTTCCCTGCGTTGCTGCCGAGATCTTGTGGGCCGTGCGCTCGGAAATGGCGCGAAACGTGGAGGACGTGCTCGCGCGCCGCACGCGCGCGCTCTTTCTGAATTCGCGCGCGGCCGTGCAAATGGCGCCCGCTGTCGCCGAATTGATGGCGCGTGAGCTTCGCAGAGGAGAGGACTGGAGGTCGCAACAGATCGCCGCGTTCGCAGCCCTGGCGGCGAACTACCGGCTGAACTGATCGGCGGGCTCAGGCCGCCGGGATCAGTTCCTCGGCGATGCGACCGGGCGCGATCTCTCGGCGATCGATCTTCTCCTGGCAGTGGATACAGAAAGCGGCCCACGGCACGGCAGCCAGCCGCCCCGCTGAAATCTCGTCTTCGCAATGTATGCAGATGCCATAGGAGCCATCGGCAATCCGGGAAAACGCACTGCGAATCTGGCGCAGGATATCCGAATCGCGGTCGAGAATACGAATGGCGAATTCCCGTTCGCGCCTCAGTTGCACCTGATCGAGAACATCCGATGCATTCTGAATCGCGATTTCGTCGCGCTTCGCCATTCCGTCACAGATCTCCATCTCTTTCGCCCGCAGCAGACCTGCAAATTTTTCGATTTCGACGCCCGTCATCGCGCTCTCCTGTGTGCCGCACTATCGCGGCAGAACACAGTATGCGCGTTGCTTCGCGAGGACACAATTGTTCCTGTACCGGTAACCGGTTGACGTCAGTTATACGGGACCATTGTGTGCGGCGTGGCCCGGCCGGGGAGAGGAGCGCGGACTCTCCGGAAGATGTGGCTTTTGGCGCCAGCATCGATCAACCAGACGTGCGGCTGAAAGCCGCTATTGAATGCTGACCGGAGCGGCGTTGCTGCCCGACCCCGGCGTTGAAATCCGGAGATCGTACTGGCCGGCGGCCAGTTGCGGAATCTGAATGTTGACCTGATAGAGTCCCGCATAACCGGGCGCGAGTCCGGCAAAAGCCACGTTCGCGGCTGCGCCTCCGATGGTTGCGGTGACGCCGTTCGCGTTCGAGAAAGGGGAGCCAGGAGCCGCGGCGCCGGAAGCCACCGGCGGGCTCACCGCACCCAGGCCTGTTACATAGACGGCGATCACGCTCCCGGCAGGGGCCGGCTGCGCCGCCGAATTCACGGAGCCGTCCTGATTGATCGCCGCGGCATTCCCCTGCGGCTCAAGGAAGATCGCCGGCGCGGCCGCGTACAACGGCACGGTAATCGAACCCGCGGCGGCACCGTTTACCGAAACCTCGATCGTGGCTGCTCCTGGCGATACCTCGAACGGAACCTGAAAATTGATCTGTGAAGGACTGGCGTAAAGCAGAGCCGCCGCCACGCCGTTGACCGTCACCGAAGCTCCCGCGAGCGTCTGCGGAAGAGGAAAGGAACCCGCGGCAGCGGTATCCGCGGCGAGCCCGGCGCCATACAGGGTCGCGATCGCGCCCGGAGCAATGGCGTTTGGCGCGGCGCTCGCGGCGCTCGCGATGGCCAACGGGTTGGCGCCCTGCGGAAACAGTCCGTAGACGGCCAGTTCGGTTGATGTCCCCGCATAGACCTTCCCGTTGGCAATGATCGGCGCGGTGAATTTCACGCTGTTGCCCAGCGCGTCACGCTGCACATTCTGATTGCTCGTATAGAGCTCGTTTGCCAGGTTCGACGCGTCGTACGCCGCCAGCGCGCCGGCAGGCTGGATGGCCCACACGATACCGGAACTGGTCCCGCTGGCAGAGATCGAAGGCACGCAGCCGGGGTAGTCGAATGCCTCCGGCGAGACGGACGCTGGCGCGGTGGTCATCTGTGCGTTTGAGACGGGGAACGCCTTGAGGGAATCGCCCCCGCCGCAAAAGTAAAGTGTCTTGTTGAAATACGCCGGGTTGCCGAACAGGCCGCCGATCGCCTGAGGCAGCGACTGCACGATCTGGCTGTCGGAGTTCGCCTGCCACTTTCCAGGGTGATCCCGGTCGAGCAGATAGATGCGTCCTTCCTTGCCGGCGCCCGCCATCAGGTGGGGATGCGCCGCGCTTCCCGCTTCATCGCCGAGCAGCACAACACCTGCAGACCCTGTATCGACGTCGCCGGTGTTCAATGAGTCGTAATTGAAAGGAGTGAAATAATCGAGCACCGAAAGGCCGCCCTTCGCCGAGAGTTTGATGTAACTCTCGCCGAAATCGGGACCATTGCTGGCTGCGTCAAACGCCCCATTGGCGGAGACGACATAGATATTCCCGTCAGCGTCAGCGGCCGGGGCGGCGCCGCCATTCCAGAAAGACCCTTCGTTGCCGTTGGGAGTATCGTTGTAGACCGCGACCTGGCTCAGGGTCGCCGCGTCGTACCCCATGATCCAGCCGTGATAGGTGCCGATGTCGCAGTGGGAGGAGAATCCGGCATAGACGACACCGTGGAGCAGAAGAAGTCCGGGCCGCTGCTTGTAGCTCTTCGGATTGAAAACGACGGTTGCGCCGCCTTCGCCGGTTCCCGGATACGTTGCCTGAATGATCACGGGGCTGCCAGGTCTCTCCGCGCCCGTACTGACGTCGAGCGCGTGCAGCCGGTGAACGTATTGCGTGGACGATCCCGTGACTTCTTTCGTGGTGGCGACGACGTAGAGGGTCCCCGTACCGGGATCAATCACCGGCGTGCCCGTAATCCCCATTTCGGGCGTGATCTGGCCGCAGAATGTATCATCGGCCGGCATCGGCGTCACACCCGGACCGAGAAAATTGACCTGCCATAAGGGATCGCTGTTCTGGCCCGCGTTATTGTCGGCATCGAAGGCGTAGACCGAATCGTGCTCGGTGGCTACGTAGACCACGTTATGCGTTCCCCGTCCCTGAACCGTCACACCGGGAAGATACAGAGGCTGCGCGTATACCATGCCATCGACCGGATGGCTGAAAAGCTTGCCGAAGGAACTGGAGGTCACGTTCGCCGGCGTCAGCACGGTCTCGTTCGTGTTCGCTCCGGCACGCGTGTTGTCGTACTGATAAGTCAGGACGCTGAGCTGAGCGTCCACAGCCCCGGATGCCGCAAGCGCGAGAATCCAGACAGCAACACGCGAAGGGCTTCGCATATGCCCGCTTCTTTGAAGCTATCCGATGGTTTCCTCTCTTCGCAACGGTGAGCCGGCGCCCGTGGGACTGCAGATCACCAACCCTGGCGCTCCGGGCGCTCGTTACCGGCGAAGGTTCGGAAAATGCCGCGCGATCCAGCTCTGCGGTTCGCCGTTCAGGATTCGCCTCGCGAGCCGCGTGATCCGTCCGGAAGAAAAGACTGCGCCGGATCGCGTGTAGAGCTCGTGATTCCGCTGAACGTCCTCCGGCTCATAGACATAATTCGCCATCAGCCCGGCGGACTGGGCGATGCCAGTGACCGATGCGTCGGCCATCCAGTTGATCCGTTCCAGCCGCGCGCCGTTCTTCAAATGAAACCGCGCAACAGGATCCAGCGGCTCCTCGCCCCGCTTCTCGTGCAGAAGATAAAACGCACAAACGGAAATCAGGCGCTCCCGCAGCTCGGCCGGCCATTTTTCGTTTTCGGCGGGCTGCGACTGCTCGAGAATCACCTGCGCCTTTCGAATCTCCTCGTTGTTGACGGGCGACTCCGGCTTGTGCAGTTCCTGGCGCAGCCACTTCCGGAATCCGGGGATCGGCGAAAGGGTCGCATAAGTCCGCAGATGGGGCAGGCTCTTACTGAGATCTTCCACGACCTGCCGGATCAGCGAACTGCCGAAGGGCACGCCGCGCAGGCCCTGCTGGCAATTGGTGATGGAGTAGAAGATCGCGCTGTCGGCGGCCGCCGGATCGCCCACCGGAGCATTGGGATCGATCAGAGGGTGAATGTTGTCGCTCATGCCGCGGGTCAGCGCCACCTCGATGAAAATCAAAGGTTCATTGGGCAGCGCGGAATGGAAAAAACCATAGCAGCGGCGATCGGCTTCGAGGCGGCGCCGCAGGTCGTGCCAGCCCTGTATCTGATGGACCGCCTCATATTCGATCAGCTTTTCGAGCACCACGGCCGGGGAACGCCAGTCGATTCGTTCCAGCCGGAGGAAGCCGCTGTTGAACCACGACGCGAGCAGGTGGCCGAGGTCGGCGGCAATCGGCTCGAGATCCGGGTGGACTTCCATTTCCTGCAGCACGAGGCGGCGCATGCCGATCAGCGCGCGCGTCCCGCTGGGAGCCATATTGAGTCGCCGGAAGAGTTCGTGCCGCGGCGGCTCCACCACTCTCTGGAGATGCACGAGATTTTCGGTGGAGGGCTGCCGGCGATAAGCGTCGGCTGCGCGGCCGACGTCATCGGGGCTGGGTGAAAAATCGCGGATCAGGACATCGAAGAAAGCGAGCCGCGCGTTCTCATCGAGCGATTCGAAAATCCGCAGGGCATCGGTTGCAAGGTTTCCGTTGGAGGCTCCGCCATCCGACAACAGCTCGCGGCAAAGCGCAACCAGCCTGGCAGTGGAGTAGCTGTCCGCCGCGTCGGCGCCCGGACGCGATTTCAACCGCAGAATTCGCGAGAGTCCCACGGTGGTTCCTCCCTTGTCTAAGTTACTCCGATACAGCTCCCAAAAACATTACCCGCGCGGAACGGGCCCATCAGTCATTTTCGGGGCTCGCGATCGAGCCGCACCGCGATGCCGTCGAGCGCTTTGCTGACCGCGGGATAGCGCCGCATCACGAGCGGATCGTGGCCGGGAACGATATGGTCCGGCGAATCGGCCAGGCGGTAGAGGGTGTTGTAGCCTTCGAGCATCTCCGCGATGTTGTAAACCACGGGAAACGGGCGGCGCTGCTGGAAATTGGCATACAGGTGCGATGCATCGGAAGCGATGACGACCCATCCGCGCCGTG
>CAZXCO010000352.1:0-1681 GCA_964639095.1 uncultured Solibacteraceae bacterium | reverse complement strand
GCTTCGCTGATGGCGCCGCGGCGGATCTGAACAACTCCGTCCTGCGTGAAGTTTACGGCGCCGACGGAGAGGGCGGGGAAGGGGACAGGCCCGACGGGGAATCGCGGAAAGCGGAGCGGAATCTGGAGTGTCAGCCGGTGTCATGAGCGCTGCGCCGATGGAACGCCATGGACTGCGGACAATCGCTCGCACCGTGCTGATGGGGGCCGCTGTCTGGTGGGCCGGATGGGAGTGCGGGGTTACCTTTTCCGGGCTGCTTCAGGGAATCGCCAAAGGCTCGGAACTGATCCGTTTCTTCTTTCCGCCAGTATGGACAACCTTTCCTGATCTCGTCCAGCCGGCTCTCGTAACCGTGGGGCTCGCTGCTGCCGCGACGCCGATCGGCGCTCTACTCTCCATCCCGCTGGGAATCGCTGCGTCCCACAACGTAGCGCCGGGCTGGCTCCGCGGGCCGGCCCGGAGCCTCATCGCGCTCGAGCGTGGGCTGCCGGAAATCGTCGTGCTTCTTCTGTTAATCGTCGCATTCGGGCTCGGCCCGTTTCCGGCGGTGCTGGCGCTCAGCATCGCCAGCACAGGCATGCTGAGCAAGCTGATTGCTGACGCCATCGAAGAGGTCCCGCCTGCGGCCCTCGACAGTATCGCCTGCGTCGGCGCGTCGCGCTGGCAGGTGATCCGCTACGCCATCCTGCCGGAAATTCTTCCTTCGCTTGCGGCCAACACAATCTTTCGCTTCGAGGTCAACGTTCGTGCCTCTGTGCTGCTGGGCGCCGTGGGTGCGGGCGGCCTGGGCTTCGAACTCTCAACCGCGATGAATTCGATGTCCTACGACCGCGCGACCACTGCGATTCTGATGTCGCTCGCGATCGTGTTCCTCTCCGAGAGAGCGGCGGATGCGCTCCGAAAGAGGATGTTCGACGGAGGGATCCTCCAGTGACGCCTGCCGTCTCCATCCCTGCGTCGGAACTGCCTTCGCGGAAATTTCGTATTCGCCTGGTGTTGTTTTTCGCACTGGCGGCCTTTCTGGGATTGTTCCTCGCCGTATCGCAGGTGAATCTGCTGGATTTCTTTACGCAATTCGATCATGTCGTCCACCTGGCTCGCGAAATGTGGCCGCCGCACCTCGGCATGCTCTGGGGAGACAGAGAGCTCTATCGTTCGCTGCTCGAAACCATAGCCATGGCTTTTCTGGGAACGCTGGCTGGCGGCTTCGTCGCTATGGTTCTCGCGTTCGCGGCCGCCCGAAACACCAGTCCGCATCCGGCGATTCGGCTTGCCGTCCGCGGCATCCTGGCCGCGGAGCGTTCGACCCCGAACTTCGTCATGGTTCTGTTTTTTCTGATCGCGGTGGGCATCGGACCTTTTGCCGGCGTCATGTCGATCGCGGTCGGAACGCTCGGGATGTTCGGGAAACTGTTTTCCGATGCGATCGAGCAGGTCGATCGCGGAGCTCTGGAGGGCGTAGAGGCCGTTGGCGCGGCCCGGCAGCAAATCATCCGCTACGCCATCATCCCGCAGGTGAAGCCATCCTTTATCGCCACGCTCTTCTACGCGTTCGATGTGAATCTGCGCGTGGCCATTGCATTCGGAGTGTTCGGCGCGGGCGGAATCGGCTTTCAGCTCAGTCTGGCGAGCCACGTCCTGCGCTATCGGGACATGCTCGCCTACACGATCCTGATCGTGA
>CAZXCO010000351.1:0-3531 GCA_964639095.1 uncultured Solibacteraceae bacterium | reverse complement strand
TCGCGAGCCCGGCCCTGCAGGGCGGACGCGCGGTTGTCGGATATCCATCCCCGGCATGCCTCCGTCATCTGCTCATAGCTCGTCGTGCTGATGCCGATGCCGACAACGACTTTGCGCGTGGGAGCGGCCAGATTATCCATTTGTCCCCCAGGTTCCGAGAGTGGCGACAACATTGGCCGGCACGCGGCGCGCGTCAGGGCGGAAGCGTAAAGCGCCGGCATGCCGGTCGATGGCGAAGCGATAGATTTTCTGGAGCGATTTCAGATTTTTCGCGGGAGTGTACTTCTCCCCGTACTCCTGGAGCGCCGCCTTCCCCAGGCGCTCCGCCAGCCCGTCATCTTGCAGCAGGGAGCGGAGCGCAAGGGCCAGAGAGGCTGGGTCGCCGGGACGAAAAAGCAAGCCCGTGCGGCGGTGGTTTACCAGTTCGCCCAGCGCCCCCAGATCGGATGCGATCACGCCGCGGCCGCAGACAAAAGCCTCGACGAGCGTGCGCGGAAAATTTTCCAGACAGAGGGACGGCAGCACGACGGCGCGGGATCCCCCGATGAGGCGTTGCACCTCCCCGGCGGGCAGCGGGCCGGCCACAGTCACGCTCCCGGCAAGCCCGCGAGCCGAAACGAAGGTTCGCAAGTCGTCGAGCAGGGGGCCTCCGCCCGCGATGATGAGTCTGGCTTCTTTGCCTTCCAATCCGGCCGCTTCGAGCCTGGCCCATGCCTCGAGGAGAACGAGTATGCCCTTTTCTTCCGAAAGCCTTCCCGCGTAGACGAACGTGCGTGAATCCTGCGGCGTGCTCGCATCGGCCTGCCGCGGCCAGACGAAGTTGGGCTTGACGAATATCCGGTCGGCCGGAATCCCGCCGGCGATGAATCGCGACCGGGAACTGTTGCTTAATGCGATATACGCATCGACCTTGTCGGCCCATATCCGGCGTCTGGTGGAGGCCGAGATCATGCGCGCGACCGCCGCCGATGCGAAGAAGGAATGGCGGTAGCAACGGCGGATCACACCTCGCCACGGCATCCTGCCGACGCAATCCTCGCAGACGGCCCCGTTGCGCAACAGAAGGGCATTGACGCAAAGGAGACGGAAATTGTGCAGCGTCTGGACCGTGGCGACGCCTTCATCGCACATCGCTTCATGGACCGAAGGACTCAGCTTCATCCAGAAGTTGTGGATGTGTGCGACATCCGGCCGGAAACGGACGCAGACTTCACGGAGGTCGCTGTAAATCTTCTGGGACCACGCGCTCGATCCGATCAGATCGACCGTGCCGCGCCATCCGCCTCCGGCGGATTCGTTCGTCGCAAAGTATTCCTCAACGTCGAATCCCTGCGCGCGCAGGAGAGCGACTTCCGCCGACACGACGGCGTCTTCTCCCCCGGCCTGGCGATATTTGTTGTGCACGACGAGGATCTTCATTGCGCAGCTCCTGATTCGGAGAGTGCCGGCTCCCTCTGTGCAACGTCCGGTTCGGCTGTCGGGGCGCCGGGGACCAGTTGCGCGTAGAGAGCCAGCAACTGTTCCCGCCTTTTCTCCCAGGCGAAAACGTTGTGCACGTGCGCACGTCCGGCATGGCCCAATTCGTGGCGCAGGGCCGGGTTGTCGGCAAGCAGCAGAAAGGCCGCTGCCAGCTCGCCGATCACCTGCTGCGGGGATCGAGGCCGTATTTTGATGCCGGTCCCGGTCGTAACCTGAACACCGGGCCCGCCGGCATCGAGGCAGACTACCGGGCGGGCGGCAGACATGGCTTCCAGACAGACCCATCCGCCGGAATCATGGAGACTCGGGTGTACCAGAACATCGCAGTCGGCCAGCTTTGCGATCGCCTCGGCGCGCGGCAGATAGCCCCAGAAGCGGATGGACCGTGAGACGCCGAGTTCAGCGGCGATGCGCATGAGCCGCTCTCTGTTCGGGCCTTCTCCGACCAGCCAGTACTCCGCGTCCGGCGAAGCTTTGTGAAATTCCGCGAATGCACGGACGCTCAATTCAAAGCCTTTCCAGTGCAGCATCCGGCCGAGGCTGAGGAGGCGGAAAGGGCCGCTCGTTCGCACAGGCATAGTGCCGAGCCAGGCCAGGTCCTCGGCGGACATTCCGGCCTCCGGCATCACGAGCGTCTGGCGCGCGCCCAGGGCGCGAAGACGGGCGCGGGTCTCGGAGGTCTTCGCGAGCGCAAGAGCAGAGCGGCGGGTCGAAAGCCGCACGAGAGGATCCAGTTCTGCGGCGCGCTGCACTGCCAGGCGAATCCGCTCAAAGACGCGCCCTCGCCACGGGAGAAATTTCCAGAAGCCCGGCGGCAGCGGCTCTCCGCCTCCCACCGGGCCGAGCAGGAAGGGAACCGGAAGCAGTCCCGGGAGGCAGGGTTTCCAGTAAGCGCCCAGGGTGACGTGATGGACGATGTCGAAACCGACCTGCCTGTGCAGGCGGAGCGCTGCGTTCCATGCCACGAATTGCCAGAGATAGTAGTGCAGGGCGAAGCGCACGGTTGTGTGCTGATTGCTGGGACGGATGCACGAAGGAAGGTCGCAGAAAACGAAGTGCGTCCGTTCCATAGGCTGACGCCGGAGAGAATCCTCCACCGCGGCGCGCTCGTTTTCGGGCAGCAGAACCCATACGTCGTGCGCTCGTGAGACCTGCGCGACCCAGTTCCACCCGACTCCCGGCTCGGACCCCCGGCCGGGCGCGCACGCATAGGCTGAAATGAGTATTCGCATCGATCACTCCCAGGCGGTTGCCGCCAGTTTTTCCGGCGCTCCCTGCTCCTCCTCGGTGGCGTTTCGCGGCGACCGCGCCAGTTGATCGAGAGCGCGCCGGAAGGCGGCGCGAAGAGTCAGACAGGAGACGGCGCTCGAAAGGAGAGTGGCTTCGATCGCGCCATAGAGGCCAAAGGCGCGCACCATCGGCACCATGAGGACCGCGGCGGCAAACGCCGTAGCGGCCGAGCAGTAAAAGATTGCCTGGGGCATCCGCAGCGCACGCAGCCCGATATCGAATCCGTGTGCGGGAACGCCGAATGCGAAGGCGACCGCAAGCAGGGGCGCCAGTTCCCCGATATCGAGGTACCGGTTGCCGAAGGTGAAGTGCAGAATGGGATCCCGGAAAACGCAGATTGCGGCCGCATAGGCCGCGGAGAAGAGCAGATAAACGATGTTGAGCGTCTTTACGGATCTGCGGGTCCCCTCCAGATCGCCGCCCTGCAGCGCGAGTCGCGGCAGAACCAGCCGGCGCAGAGCGGTCAGCATGTGGGCCAGAGGGAGAAACAACGTCATCAGGGCTTTCAGCTTGCCCACGCCGGCGAGTCCCAGCACCGGCGCCGTTACGGCGTACGAAATGTTTTGCGAGACCCATTCGAATCCGACCCGCGAGAGCTCCCAGCGTCCGAATTCCCAGTGCGCGCGCCAGACGAGCCGGATGTTTGCAAAGTTGCCGCAATACTCAGGCGCAGCGCGCCAGACGAGATAGATTCCGATGACTCCCGCGGCAATGGCGATCGCAACGAAAGCAGTAAATCCCGAGAGGAGGCCGCGATAATAC
>CAZXCO010000350.1:0-1962 GCA_964639095.1 uncultured Solibacteraceae bacterium | reverse complement strand
CGCGGAGGCTCCTCGCCGCCACGCACCACATCCACGGAAGCCGCCGGCCTGGAATCCGGGCCCAGCACCGCCAGAGAGAAAGAGCCCCGCGCGGTTTCCAGCCGAAGCCGCGCCTGTTTGCTCTCGAAATCGTACGGATAGTCGCCTGCCAGCCAGTGAAGACGCGCGCGGTGCGGTCCGTCACCGGTGATCGTGTCGAAGACGACCCAGAGTTCTTCTTTCTTCAGGAACAGAACGGCGCGCCGGTGGACGCAATGCTCCATGCGCAGGTAGCCGTAGTGCTCGCCTTCGGCAACGGCCCATTCCGGAGAGTCCTCGAAGCGGAGAAGCCTGGCCCTGGTCCGGTAGAGGGTTTTGAACTGACGGACATGCGGCATTTGGTCGCGGCCGTCGATCTGAACAGTGTTATGGCTGGCCGTCCGGAGGAAATAGTTGTGCCAGGCGGGAGGGCCGTTGTAAAGATAACTGCCGCCATCCGTCAATACGTTTTCGCCGCGCCACCAGACGTCCAGATGGAGCATGTCGATCTGAGCGAAGCGGTCCGGAATCGAGCCGCACCGGAATGCAGCGAACGAACCGGATTCGCTCGCCCGGAGCACATGATACCCGGTGCCTGTCAGCGATACGGACGACCTCTTCGGCAGGCGAACAGGCAATTCCAATATCCCGGGACCGAAAAGCCATACCGGCATCTCGTCCCAGGGCCCGGACGCGTAGAGGCGCTCGCCGCGAGCCGCCACACTCAGGGCCTGGAGGATGGCGCGAAAGTCGGTGAAATCCGTCGTGGTCAGGATGACCGGATCGGACCCGTCATTGGACCCGAAATTGGGCAGACGGCCATCGGCGTCATTCTGGTGCGGCAGGAGAAAGTCCAGAGAACGCTCCATCGCCACTGTCCATTCGCGAGGCACCGGCTCGCCGTTCGCGCGAAGGAATGCGGCCGCCCAGAGATAGATCTGCATCGCGACGCGGTGGTAGATGTGGGACTGCTGGATATAGCCGCCGTCGGGATAAATCTGCCGGCCGGCTTCCCCGGCCAGAAGATCGAAACCTTGCTTCTTCCAGTGCCCCGCTTCGGCGCCCCGCAGCAGACTGCCGGCCACATATAATCCGAGAGCTTCCGACAGCAGGTGGTTGTTGTAGACGGAGTACCGCGCATACTCGATGTGGCGGTCAATGTGGGCGGCGGCGGCAGCAAGGCGCCGGTTCGCAGCGTTCCTCAGGGAATCGGATACCAGACCGAAGGCCGAAAACACGTGGATGCCGAAAAGCCAGGCGAACTGCCGGAATGCGATTTCCTGGCCGGAAAACCAGTGAATGCCGAGGTCCGGCGGATTGCATTCGATGAAATCCAGAATCTGGGAGAAAAGCGCCCCGGCATAGTGCGGCGCCGCCTCCGGATCGAATGCTGCGGCGCGCGCCAGGAAATACGCCTGGGGAAAGCGGCCGGATTCCCAGGTAAGCTTTACGTCGGCGTGGCTGTCGCCTTTCTGCAGGGCTTTTGTCCAGTGCGAGTCGCCGGGCCACCGGTGCTCGTTGACCGGGTCACGATGCCAATCGATGGGATTGCCGAAATCGGCCATCCACCGGCCGAAACAAAGAATCCTTCCGCGCGTGGCTTCGGAGGCCAACCAGCCGAGCCGTTCGGCGTCACACTGGGGAATCAGCGGCCGCATTGCATCCGCCACTGCGAGCGGATTGGCAAAGGGAAGCTTCCATCCGCCGCCCGGCGAAACATTAACCGCCTCGGCCGCGTTGTCCCGGCGGGCGAGTCTCGTCAGGCCGCCTCTCGTTTTGGTTTCCCAGGAGACACGGGCCAGCGTGCCTTTGACGCCCATCTCCACGCACTCGCGCGCCAGATAACGCACCCTCAGGGGAAGGGAAGGCGGCGCTTCAACGGCCGGGACAGATGCCGGGAACGAACGCGTGTCGACTGCATGGCTGTCGAGAAAGATCGAAGCC
>CAZXCO010000349.1:0-1736 GCA_964639095.1 uncultured Solibacteraceae bacterium | reverse complement strand
TGCGAACGTTGAGTTGAGGGTTTCGTTCACGGCCCCTTCCGGTCAGATCGGAACGCTGAGCGCGCCACTGATCGGCCTTGCGCCGGTTGTGAGCGCGAGTGGCGGAACTCTGAAAGGGGGCCTCAACTACTTTTACGCGGTGAGCGCGGTGGACAGCGCGGGTGGAGAGAGTTCTCTGTCATTCATCGCGCAAGCCACTACGGCTGCGGGCGGCGACACGAACTCGGTGGTCATCGATGGCATCGCCCTGCCTCCCGGCGGAGTCAGCTTTCATGTCTATCGGGGAACGACGCCCGAGTTGCTTCTGCGGATCGCATCGAACCAGACGCCGGCGCCGGCATTTACCGATACGGGTTTCTCCGCCGAGAGCGTGCTCCCTCCCGACCCGCAGTTCGATCACGTGAATATCAACTGGCGGTGGGAGCTGCTGCCGGAAACTTCGGCCGCGATTCATTCGCCAACAACCGTGGGCAGTCCTTCGCTGCAGTTAACCGCAGACCGGTACCAGGCGGCGGCCGTTCGATTGACGCGAGGAAAAGGCGCGGGGCAGGAGCGGATCATTACGACCAACTCCGCCACGACGATCACAGTCGAGACTCCGTGGTCGACCGAGCCGGACGCCACGAGCTGGTTCGTGATCGCGGAAAATTCCTGGAGATCCGGCGCGACGGGCGCAGCCAGCCCGATTGCAATCGACGTACCGGAGCGCATCGGCGCTGGCGTGGAAATTTCCGCCAGGGCCGCGAATGCGGCGGACGAGGAAGCGGCATACGAACTCTCGCCGTTGACGCGCTGGGTGCTGGGGCAGTCAGGCGGTCTTGCAGCGGATTCGGATGTACCCCCGGCCCCGGTTTTCGGACTGGGCCTTTCGCCGACCACAGGGGGCGTGCTGGATCTTGGGGCCGTGGGCTTCGATTCCCTTGTGAATACGCGAGGAATCGTTGCGGGAACGTACAGGTTTCACCTGTATGACGAGGTGAACGGGCGGGAGCCCGTCGCGATTCCGGCACGTGTGGCGGCTGCGGATACGAGTATCACCTTCGGCGGCGCGCTCACGCCCGGCACGCTGGTGCAGATCGAGCGGGAGATCGTTCAGATTACCGCGACGAATCCCGATGGCAGTACGACCGTCACGCGCGCGATACATGGAAGCGAAGCAGCCGATCATGAGCTTCCTCTGTCGGGCTATCTGCTGAGTGAGAAGGTTGTCATCGTTCCGTTCGTCAGAAATTTTTTCGGAAGTCCGGCAAGCGGCGACTGGAAGTACAGCGTGCTGTTGCCGAACATCCGGCTGGCCAGCGCGGAGCTTTATATGACAAACGCGCTGGGCGATGGGGCGGTCACGACGAATCTCTATACGGGCACGATCGATTCCGGACTGCGGACTCTGGCGGGCGGACAATTCTCTTTCCAGATCAGCGGTTATCTCTCGATTCAAACAGGCGCGGCCCCCGTTGTTGTCGTGGATGCGGACCGCTCTGTGCGAGACATCTATGCGCTGGTGGGAACGGCCCCGGCCGGCGGCGGGATCAGCCTCCAGATCAATCGAAACGGCGCGGCGTATGTAGTGCTCCAAATTCCGGAGGGATCGACTTCGAGTCTTGTAAACGGCTTCGGTCTGAGCCCGCTTCGCGCAGGAGATCATCTCAGTCTGGACATCACCGCGGTGGGCCCTGCGATACCGGGCAGCGATCTGAGCGTGATCCTGCGGCTATGACCTCGGGACAAGGCGGATT
>CAZXCO010000348.1:0-13798 GCA_964639095.1 uncultured Solibacteraceae bacterium | reverse complement strand
TGCTCGGGCTGCTGGCCGGCGGGCCACGTCTGGACGATACAGCTGCGCGCGCGGAACTCGTCCAGGAAGAGCAGCGAATCTTCGAAGCTCAGAAGCTGCTTCCGCTCGATCTCGTTTTCGAACTCGCCGACAATCTCCAGGCGGTCTCGAAGGGTGAAAAGCTGAATGCCCGGCTGGCGTCGCGGCTCGTCGCGCGCGTCGCCGACATCCAACTCCCGCGCAGTTCCATGACCGGCATTGAACGAAATGCCATGGCGTATGGCTATTACGTGGACCGTCACATCGATGACGAGCGGAAACTCAATCTGCGCGCAATCATCGACAAGGCCGCGAAAGATCCCGAGAAACTGAAAGATATCCGGGGACAACTGGCGCCGACGCTGCGCGACACGCTGGTGGGATTCAACTATATCCACTACGCGCCGCCGGGAGCCCAGATTCTGATTACGAATCCACTGTTCGTGCGTGGCCACGATTTCCTCGGCATGGCGAATGCCCGCCGCACCTGGCGGACGACCGAGGTTTATGGCGCCGGTTGGCCTTCGAACGCGGGCGGCAGACTGGTCGGGTCGCTCTCGGGTCTGGCCTATGCGCTGGCTGAATCCGAGCAGAATTTTCTCGTGCCGACCCAGACACAGGCGTTGATCTGGGGCGATCTGGTTCCGCAGATGATGCTGACTGCGCGGGCCACGCGCTTCTGGACCGTTACCCCGGCCCAGATGCACTGGGTGGGGCTCCACATGAGATTCGCGGAGGAACTGGTGGCGGAATCCGCGCTCGACACGGCGCGCCGCCAGCAGGTCTCGGCCGAACTCTACCGGGTGGCGAATCCGGCGCGAGCCTCGCTTGTAATGAGCCTGATTTCTTCCGGCGAGGTGAAAAGCGCCATCGAATCCCTGACCCCCTCTGAAATGTACTGGATTGCCGATGGACTTTCCTCTGCGGGAGACGCAAACAGCGATCCGGACCTGGCGGAGATCGCGCGGCTTCGATCGCTCGTGCCGGAACAGGTCAGCGCCGCGGCGATCTCGCGGGCGTGGGGTACTCCGAAGCCGACGCTGGCCAACTCGTATCGCCCCGAGTTGCTGAATCTGAGGACGTTCCCGACGCTGATGGGCTATTCGAGCCGGATCATGGCGGAAAGCTGGGAATCCAACCAGCTCTACTGGGCGGATGTCGGCGATCAGATGGGTGTTTCGCCGGCCCGGCTGAATGTCCTCGTGCCGGAGTGGACGGAGAAAGCGGTGGAGCGGATTTTTGCCTCGCACCTGGATGACTGGCCGGCTCTGCTGAAGAGCGTGCGTTCGGTGGGAACGGAGCTTCGCGTGCAAAATACGCAACTTGCCGTGAATGCAGAGCGGCGGGGAACCAGGCAGGACCAATAAAAAAAGCAGGAGCAGAGACTGCAATGAAAGGGCTGAAACTCTGGAGCGCAACGCGGATTGGTATCGTTTGTGGCGGCCTGGCTGTTGCGGGAGGTGGGATCTGGCTGTTTGCGCAGGAAGCCCCGGCCGTGCCTCCGCGCACGCCGGTGTTCAGATCGAGTGTCGACCTGGTGGTCCTCAGCTTCACCGTGACGGACAGCAAGGGCCACTACGTGAACGGCCTGAAGCCTTCCGATTTCCGCATCAAGGAGGACGGGATTCTTCAAAAACTCTCGACGTTTTCCGAAGGCAACCGCCCGGCCATGGAGATTCTGGAAAACGGCGCGCTGAAACCGGCGGTGCCGGCCGAGCCGGCTGACGAACGTTCCGGGCCGGCCATTCTTTCAGGCGATGCGTTTGTGGGCACGAACGTCTTCGTCCTTTTCGATACCAGCAATTTCATGTATCACGGATTTGTATATGCCGAAGACGCAATCGCGGATTTTGTCCGCGGTCTGGACAAAGCCGATTCGGTGGCGGTGTACACGTTCAGCCGGAATATGTCGCGGGCTGCGGCTCTGACACATGACCGCAACGACGCCATTTTCGGATTGCGTAAATCCGTCGCCGGTGATGACACTGCTCTCTACAACGGGCTGCTGCTGACCCTGCGCGATGCCGCGAAAGTGCCGGGACGCAAGGTCGTCATCGTCTTCTCAAACGGGCCGGACAATGCCAGCATGGTGGCCCCGGATGATGTCCGCGCCGTGGCGGAGGATGAAGGCATTCCGATTTACGTCATCTCGACCAACGACGTCAACAAGGACCCGATTTCGAGCAATGTCTTCAAGCGGATCGCCGGCCGGACGGGCGGGAAAGCCTACTGGGCGAAGACGTGGCAGAAGCAGGTCGAGGCTTTCGAGGCCATCCGGGAAGATCTCGGAAACTCCTATACCGTGACGTATTATCCGGCTCCGAATCCGAACGAAGGATTCCGGAAGATCGATATTCAGATCGTCAGCGACACTGGGAAGCACTACAGGGTGCGGTCGAGGCCCGGATACCGGCCGCGGTCGTTCTGAAACCCGGCATTTCTAACGTACGCGCGGGAATCCGAGGTTCACGCTGCTCGAACCGGGGTCGGGCCAGCGGCTCGTGACCACTTTGCCGCGAGTGTAGAACTGAACGCCCTCCGGTCCGTACATGTGGAGATCGCCGAAAAGCGACGATTTCCATCCGCCGAAGCTGTAATAAGCGACCGGCACCGGAACGGGCACATTGACTCCGACCATACCGACCTCCACGTCGAACTGGAACTGGCGCGCCGCGCCGCCGTCCCGCGTGAAGATCGCCACACCGTTGGCGAACAGGTTTTCATTGATCACCCGCAGCGCCTCATCGTATGTCTCGACGCGCATGATGCCCAGCACCGGTCCGAAGATCTCGTCTTCGTAACAGGCCATTCCTCGCTTCACGCCATCGATCAGCGACGCGCCCAGAAAAAATCCCGGGCGGGAAAATGCCGGATGCTCGCGCCCGTCCACTTCCACGGAGGCTCCCTGCTGCCTGGCTGTGTCGAGATAAGAGGCCACGCGGTCGCGGTGTTCACGGGAAATCAGCGGACCCATTTCGACGCCTTCCTCCGATGCCGCCCCGACGCGCACCTTACCGATCCGCTCCTTGATTGCGCCGATGAGTGGATCCGCCACACCGCCCACTGTCACCACAACAGAGATCGACATGCAGCGTTCTCCCGCCGAGCCGAATGCGGCCGAAACCGCGGCGTCCGCCGCAATGTCCAGATCGGCATCGGGCAGCACGAGCATGTGATTCTTGGCTCCCCCGAGCGACTGGACGCGTTTGCCATTGCGCGTGCCTGTCTCGTAGATGGCCTTTGCCACAGGGGTCGATCCCACAAAGCTGATCGCCTTGACGTCGGGATGTTCCAGCAGGCGGTCGACGGCGACGCGGTCGCCCTGCACAACGTTGAAGACGCCATCCGGAACGCCTGCTTTCTGCAGAAGCTCGGCGAGCAGGAGGCTCGCGGACGGGTCTTTCTCAGAAGGCTTGAGGATGAACGTATTGCCGCACGCCAGGGCGTTGGGGAACATCCACAGCGGGACCATCGCCGGAAAATTGAAAGGCGTGATTCCGGCCACAACCCCGAGCGGCTGGCGGATCTGGTAGACGTCGATTCCCCGGCTTGCCTGCTCGGAAAAACCGCCCTTGATCAGATTCGGAATGCCGCAGGCGAACTCGATGTTTTCGATGCCCCGCGCGACTTCTCCCATCGCGTCGGCAAACGTCTTGCCGTGCTCGAGCGTAATCAGGGTCGCGAGGTCGCGGCGATGCTGATCCATGAGCTCGCGGAACCGGAACATCGTCTCCGATCGGCGTGAGAGCGCAGTGGCGCGCCATTCGGGAAATGCGGCCACGGCCCGGGCCACGGCGCGATCGACCTCCTCGGGACTCGCGAAATCGACCTTTGCCCGCGCGTCACCCGTCGCGGGATTCCAGACTGTCCCGGAGCGCCCCGAGCTGGAAGCCACCAGCGTT
This sequence comes from uncultured Solibacteraceae bacterium, assembly GCA_964639095.1. Taxonomy (GTDB): domain Bacteria; phylum Acidobacteriota; class Terriglobia; order Bryobacterales; family Bryobacteraceae; genus BOG-234. Next base: position 9,878 of record CAZXCO010000348.1, on the reverse strand, counting down.
CCATCGATCCAGTGGTTCACGGCATTCAGAGAGAGTTCGGGCGCGGAGGTGGCCATGGCGTTCATTCCTCACTCTCCACTCTACGGTGTCCGATGCCGCCCGGTCCAGAATGAGCGTGCGGCCTCAGCTGGAACGGTGCAGCATGTTGCTCGCAATCGCGATTGGGGACGCAATCAGCGCCGCGAGGCTCATCGGAATCAGCGCGACAGCCGTGATTCCAAGCCCCCATAAAGTCATTCCCCCGATCAGGGCCGGCAGGGGCTCCTGTGTGGCAGCGGCGGTTGTGAGGAGCTCCGTCGGGAGCGCCGCAACAATATCGATTGGAAGCGCAGGATCGCGAATGAAGGCCGGTTCGCCTGGCGCAAAACCCGCACGGGATCTCGGTTTCCTCATACTGAACTGCCCGCACGCCCCGGGCCGTTCCGTTGTGCAAAATGACGCTTCAGGAGTGCGGGGTGATTATGGAAGCCTTTTTGACTCTTAGCCTTGCGCTTAGTTCTTCAAACTCTTTCCTGAAGGCTTCGAGTTCTTCATCCGGGAGGTTTTCCAAATCGACCATGAAACTGCGGGCGTTGGAAACCGCCCGGATCAGCTCATTCAACTTGATTTGCATGGCCTTCGCGTCGCGATTCTGCGTGTTTTGTATCAGAAAGACCATAAGGAAGGTGACGATGCTCGTGCCGGAATTCACAATGAGCTGCCAGGTATCGGAGTAGCGAAAGGCCGGCCCGGCCATTCCCCATATGAGGATTCCGGCAACACCAGCGGTAAAAGCCCAGGGCGAGCCGACGACCTCGGCCGCGCGGGCGGAAAACACTTTGAAGAATTCTTTCATGGCGTGCCTCCGCCTGTAAGCAAGGCGCTCGCCAGATCAGGAGTTTTCTTGCGTTTTTTTGAAACCGGCGCGATCCAGGCCGCGTTTTGCTTCGGGAGCTTTCATGAAAGTGTCCCACACGAAACCGGTGCGGAGATTCTCGGCCATCAGCATGGTGATTCCCGTGTCGATTCCGATCACGCCGGGGTCGAACCAGTTTTTCAGAGGATTCAGCGCGTTCACAAACCCGTAGCGGCACCATCCGCGCTCGCCGAACCGCGTGCGAATGGTTTTCAGGACGCGTAGCGTGGGCTGGGGCAGAAAGACCAGCGATCCGCCGGCCGCGCTGGGAACCACCGTTCCATCGATGGGACCGATCTCGGGGGGACCGCCCCAGACCGTGTAGCCGTGCATGGAATTGGAGGCCGTGATTCCCCACAGGTCTTCAGAATAATCGGGGAAGCGCGGGGCCAGTTCCAGGCAGAAGCGCCGGTGGGCCTCCGTGGCCGTCGCCGAATTTCGAAAGTAATTCGCGTATTCGTCCCGTTTCTCGCGCAGATCGAACCAGGCCTGAGGATATTGATGAACGAAAAGGGGCGCGAAAGATCCGATATAACGAAGGCCATCGTATTCGAATGTCGTGCGCTTCCAGGCGTTCCAGGTTTCCTCGGGCAGGGGATGGGTAGACGATCCCATGCCGAGCAGATTCATCATCACGAGCTCGCTGTAGTAATCCCAGCGGTATGGAAGGAAGCCGCCCTCGGGCCGCCAGCCGTGCGAAACGAGCGAAGTGTCTTCCGCCGCCCAACTCCAGTCGACGCGATTGAAAATGGCATTGGCCAGCCGCTCGATGGGTCCCCAGTTGAAGTATTCGCGGCAGGTGAGCACGCCGCAGAGCAGAATGGCGGTGTCGATGGAAGAAACTTCCGCATCCCACACGCGCTCGCCCGTCGTCAGGTTGGCCCAGTGGTAGAAAAAGCCCCGGTGATTGGGCATCGTTTTCCAGAGGAACAGCAGCGTGTTCAGAGCGCGTGTGCGGAGATCGGACGGAGATTGAAACCCGCGTTTGTGGCCGATACAAAGCGCAGTCAGGCCGAAGCCCGTCGCCGCAATGCTTGCGACCTGTTCCTTGTTTGACGATTTTCCGTCCCAGTGGTCCCGAACGAGACCGGTCTTCGGGTCGCCCTGCTCCCAGAAGTAAAGGAAATGGGCTCTCTCGACCTGATCGAGAAATGCGTCATCGGCCGGTGAAAGAGAACTGGATACTACGGGACCAGGTTCGGGGGGCTTGCCCGTCCTCGGGGCGGGCGCCGCGCTTCCCGGAGTCCGGATTGCAATACCGGCAGTGGAAGCGGCCCCAAGTTGTAACAGCCGGCGGCGGGAGAGCATCATACCCAATGCGGCAGGTGGGTTGCCAATGACAATTGGAATGTCAACTGCGGGGAAGCCTGCGCGTCCTTTCGTCCGTATATGTCCCGGAAATCAGTATGGATAATCACGATTGTGGCCGCTGCCGCGGTGGCAGCGGGCGTAACTACACCTATTATCCTGCGGAGCGTGCAGCACATCAAGGCGCGAAACCTGACTGGAGTGGTTCTCGTGAACGATGTGGACACGAAGAAGCAGCGTCCGATCGCCAACGCCAAAGTCGCCGTGGATATTGAGGGGAATGAAATCGCGACCGAAACGGATGCGTCCGGTCTGTTCCAGTTGAAGTTCTCCGCTTCTTCACTGCTGAACAGCGTATACAAAGATACAGCAGTCCCCGTGACAGTGGAGCACCCGGAGTATGCTCCTCTGCAGAAAATGCTGAAACTCGACGGCCAGCTTTACGTGCTGCGCATGAAACCGCTGGCCGAAGAGGTTGCGCCCCCGGGGCCCGAAATTCCGGTATCGGACGTGCGCCTGCGCTATACAGAAAGCGCGAGGACCAGCAGTGATACCGGGAGCGCCCTGAAGAGCTTCGAGGTCGTGAACAAAGGCAACGTGCCGTGCAACCGGCGCCAGCCCTGTTCGCCGGACGGCAAGTGGAAAGCGACGATCGGAGGGGCATCACTGGATGCCGGCGAGGGCAACGAGTTCCGCGAGGCGCGTGTATCTTGTGTGGCGGGCCCATGTCCGTTCACGAGGATCGAGCATGACGGATTTTCGCAGGGCGGAAGAAACATCAGCGTCTCCGTGCGTGACTGGTCGGACACGGTCAGTTTCGTTATGGAAGCGGAAGTCACGCGCACGAGCCTGAGCGATCAGATCCGCATCTCGTATCCGCTGATTTTCGGGCGCGGCATGAATTTCAGCTTGCCGCCTTCAGGGCAGGGTCCCAGCATCGAAGCAACGGTGGGTGGCTTCGAGGCGGTCTACCCGATCGAGCCGGCGCTCTCGATTTCATGGGCCAACTGCACGGTGCAGGTCGCGAAGGATATGTCGAAGAATTTCCGCTGCGATCTCAAGCCCGGGTACACATTCCGGTGAAGTTGCCTGGCTGAACCCTTTCGCTGATGTTGCCGGGGCCAGCGGCACGCCTTTGCGCTCGCTCATGATAGAGGCTTCCATCTGGCGCAGCGTGCGTGTTCGCCACGTTCGGGGCTTCCGCAGCAGACGGCATTCCGGATCAGCGATAATTGGCGGCCTGCAGTTCGAAGAGGCGCGCATAAAGGCCGCCGGCGGCGGCCAATTCGCTGTGTGTCCCCTCTTCGCTGATCTGACCGTCCATCAGCACGAGAATCCGGTCTGCCATACGGACTGTGGAGAAGCGGTGCGAAATCAGGATCGCGGTCCGGCCGCGCATCAGCGTCGCGAAATTATCGAACACTTCGGCTTCAGCCGCCGCGTCGAGGGCGGCTGTGGGCTCGTCGAGCACCAGAATCTGCGCGTCGCGGATGTATGCGCGTGCCAGTGCGATTCGCTGCCACTGGCCGCCGGAAAGATCCATGCCGCCTTCGAAGCGACGGCCCAGCATCTGGTCGAGATGGCCCGGCAGACGGCTGATCATGCCTTCGATGCCGCTCTTGCGCGCGGCGTCCCAGAGGGCTTCATCGTCGTCGATCCGGTCCACTCGACCGGCGCCGATATTTTCGCGCACCGGAAAGTCGTAGCGGAAGAAATCCTGGAAGATGATCCCGACTTCGCGGCGAAGGTCGTTGAGCTGGTACTCGCGAATGTCCACGCCGTCGAGCAGAATCTGGCCGCCTGTGGGCTCGTACAGTCGCGCAATGAGTTTCACCAGCGTGGTTTTCCCCTCACCGTTTTCACCCACGAGCGCCACATGCTCGCCCGCCTGAATCGAGAGGTTCAGATGATGCAGAACGTATTTCGTACTGCCGGGATACCGGAACGAGACATTGCGGAACTCGATTCCTTTCAGGATTGGACGCGGCAGGGGCCGGGCATTGGGCTTCGACCGGATGGCCGGCTGCACGTCAAGAAACTCCATCAGATCGGTCAGGAAGAGCGCCTGCTCGGCTACGTGCGAGAACTGCGTGAATACCATCTGCAGTTGCGCATTGGCGGCGGCCACCGCGCCTGCGAGGAACGTCAGAGTACCGATCGAAATGCCGCCGTTCCAGGCATCGAGCACCAGGCTGGCGTAGCAGGCGTAATAGCCGACCGATGCGACCAGAGCCAGAAGGCTGGCCCAGAACACACGGTGGGCAGCCTGGTGGCGCATGTGGGTAATGACCTGATCGGACCGTTTCTTGTACCGCTCGCCCAGGTACGTGGAGAGCCCGAAAATGCGAACTTCCTTGGCGCTCTCGCGGCTGCTGCCGAGGAATCGCAGGTAGTCGAGCTCACGCCGGAGAGGTGTAAGGTAACGCGCCAGTGACCAGGCGTCGAGCATGAAGCGGCTTTCGCCGGTAAAGGCTGGCAGGGCGCAGATAATCAGCAGAGCCAGCAGCCATGGCGCATAGGCGGCCGTCGCCGCCATCATGACCACCATCATGACGACCGATTGCAGAAGTTGCGCCAGCAGCGAAAAGAGCATGGCGCGATCCGTCGCCTGCACTCGTGCCCGCTCGAGCTTGTCGTGAAATTCCGGATCTTCCAGCTGGGACAGATCGAGAGCGGCCGAATGGTTCATCACCTTGAGGCTGATGCTGCGGGAGAATTCCTCCACCATCCGAAGGTCGCAATAGTCGCTGGCGCGCCCGCAAATTGAGGCGATAGCCACCAGCAGAAATTCGAGAATCAGCAGGACCCAGAGAGAGCCGGCCGTGGACGCTCCCGTGCGCTTGTTGACCAGCATGTCAATAATGCGCCGGGAAACGAGCAGAACGCCCAGCGGAACGAGAGCCGTGGTGATGCGCAGCAAAATCGCGCCGACCACCACGCGTGGGGCCGCTTCCCACATGAACCCGATAATGCGCGGCAGTGTTTTAAGACCCGCGGTGCGGTTCCGCTCGGGAGGCCGTGCCACGGCTGATTTCTGCATATTTATTAAAGTTGGACGCGCCCTTTACTCATTCGAAAGATTCCGGGGTACTCGGCGATTCGTCCCAGCAATCCAGGTTCCGAAAAACACCGCAATATGTGGGTATTCATACCGCATTGCAAGCGGGAGCCGGCCGCAGGCCGTGCCGGGCTGCACACGCCGGAGTTTACTTTGCGCCCCGCGCAATTCGTAATAAAGGTGTGTGGACCAGAGACTCACTCCACGGCCTGATCGAAGAAAAGCTTCGGGGCTACAAGTTCCTTGTCGTCTCGAACCGCGAGCCGTATATCCATCATTACTCTGGCGGTCAGATTCGCATCGAGACGCCTGCAAGCGGAATGGCCACCGCTCTCGATCCGATTCTTCGTGCCAGCGGCGGCACCTGGATTGCCCACGGCAGCGGGGAAGCCGATCGCTCTGTAGTGGACGACCACAGCCGGACGCAGGTTCCGCCCGAAAATCCTCAATATACGTTGCGGCGCGTCTGGCTGACCAAAGAACAGGAAGAGGGGTATTATTACGGCGCCTCGAACGCCAGCATCTGGCCGCTATGCCACATCGTTTACACCCGGCCCGTCTTCGAATTGAAGCACTGGAACTCCTATCGCGAAGTGAATGAACGTTTTCGCGACGCGGTTCTGGAAGAGGCCGGAAGCGACCCGACGTTCGTTTTCATTCAGGACTATCATCTGGCGCTGCTTCCGCGCATGCTGCGGGAATCGAATCCCGGCAGCCTGATTATCGCCCAGTTCTGGCATATTCCCTGGCCGAACCACGAGATCTTCCGGACCATGCCCTGGGCGGAGGAGATGCTCGACGGCCTTCTCGGCAACGACCTGCTGGGATTCCACCTTCGCTACGACTGCCAGAATTTCCTGGAATCGGTGGACCGCGTGGTGGAAGCCAGGATCAATCAACCCGAATTCGAGATTACCCGCGGCGGCAGGAGCACCCTGATCCGCCCGTTTCCCATCAGCATCGACTACGATCAGCATGACGCCATGGCGCGCAGCGCCGAGGTGGACGCGGAGATGACGAAATGGGAGAGCCGGCTCCGGCTCCGGCCGGGCGATCTGGTAGGAATCGGGATCGACCGCGTCGATTACACAAAGGGCATCCCGGAACGGCTGCGCGCAGTCGACAGACTGCTGGAAAGACGCGCCGACTTGCGGGAGCGCCTCGTTTTCGTCCAGATCGGCGTTCCCAGCCGCATCCATCTCCATCCATACAAACAGCTCAACGACGAAATCGATACACTCGTGGAGGAGATCAACTGGAGGTGGGGAACGGGAACCTGGTCGCCTGTTATCTATCTGAATGGCTATCATTCTCAGAAGGAAATGGCCGCGCTGCACAGGCTGGCGAGCTTTTGCGTAGTGAATTCCCTCCACGACGGAATGAATCTGGTAGCCAAGGAATATGTGGCGAGCCGTTTCGATTCCGACGGCGTGCTGATTCTGAGCCAGTTTACCGGCGCATCCCGCGAGTTGACGGACGCGCTGCTGATTAACCCCTTTTCCGTGGAACAGACGACCCAGGCAATGCAGCAGGCGCTCGAAATGTCTGCCGATGAACGCGCCCGCCGTATGCAGAAAATGCGCGAACTGGTGGCCGCCAACAATATTTATCGCTGGGCAGGGAAATTTTTGTCAGCGCTGTTGCGGTTCGAGTTTGCGGAAACACCCGCCTCACCGGTTACGAAGAGCGATGGCGCGATTTTTGTTTGATTGTCTGGATGGACTTCGTCCACAAATCGCAGGCTCGTCTCGATATTTTCTGTTTCTGGATTTCGACGGCACTCTGGCGCCGATTGTGATCTCTCCGGATCGGGCGGAGCTTCCCGCGGAGACCCGCGGGGTTCTTTGCGCGCTCGCGAACGATCCCGCCTTTCTCGTGGCGCTCGTCAGCGGCCGGTCGATCACCGATTTACGCCTCCGCTCCGCCTTCCATTGCGCTGCTGAGCACAAAATCGTTTTCGCCGGCAATCACGGCCTCGAGATCCAGGGGTGCGGCATCGATTTCATGGAACCCCTGGCCCGGGAACGCGCCGCCGCTCTGCAGGCTCTGCTCGCGGAGGTGCGCGAGCCGTTGCTGACGATTAGAGGTGTCGAACTGGAAGACAAAGGGCTGAGCGCGAGCATCCATTTCCGCAAAGCGCCGGAGGCGCGCGACGAAGTGTTCCGCATCCTCACGCCCCGGATCGACAACGATGTATTCAGGGTTCGGGCAGGGAAGATGGTCGCGGAAATTCTGCCCCGCGCCGGCGGGAACGAGGCCGGCGAGGGCCATACGCCCGGCAAGGGAGCGGCTCTCCGCTATATCCGCTCGTCCCTCACGCAGCCGGGAAGCAGCGCCGGGGACCTGACGATCTGTGCCGGCGACGACGCCACCGATGAGGATTTGTTTGAGGCCGCCGACGGCGGCATATCGATCAAAGTGGGAGAGCAAGGTCCCACGTCCGCCGCATACTTTGTCAGGAGCACGGAGCAGATGCGGGAGTTTCTGATCTGGCTGGGAACGCAGGCACATGGAAAGTGACCGTCTCTGGTACAAGGACGCCATTATCTATGAGGTTCATGTCCGCGCATTCTTTGACAGCAGCGGCGATGGCCGGGGGGACTTTCGCGGCCTCGCCTCCCGGCTCGACTATCTCCGGAATCTGGGAGTAACTGCGATCTGGCTGCTTCCCTTTTACCCGTCGCCGTGGCGCGACGATGGCTACGACGTTTCGAGCTATACCGACATCCACCCCGCCTACGGATCGATGCGGGATTTCCAGCTTCTTCTTTCGGAAGCGCATGCGCGCGGGATGAAGGTCATCACCGAACTGGTCTTGAACCATACCTCCGACCAGCACGACTGGTTTCAGAGGTCGCGGCGCGCGGCTCCCGGCAGCCGCTGGCGCGATTTCTACGTATGGAGCGATACGCCGGACAGATACCCGGGAGCGCGGGTCATCTTCAACGATTATCATGCCAGCAACTGGACGTACGATCCTCTCGCGAAGTCCTATTACTGGCATCGCTTTTTCTCTCATCAGCCCGATCTGAACTATGACAACCCGCTGGTGCGGCGGGCCATGTTCCGTGTGGTCGATTTCTGGCTCGACAAAGGCGTGGACGGCTTCCGTCTCGACGCTGTGCCTTACCTTTACGAGCGCGAGGGCACAAGCTGCGAGAATCTGCCCGAGACTCACGCCTTTCTGAAGGAGCTTCGCGCGCATATCGATTCGAAATACAAAGACCGGATGCTGCTGGCCGAAGCCAATCTGTGGCCCGAGGACGCGGTCACCTACTTCGGGAATGGCGACGAGTGCCAGATGTCGTTCCACTTTCCCCTGATGCCGCGTCTCTTTGCCGCAATCCGGATGGAAGATCGCTTCCCCATCGTCGAGATTCTGCGCCAGACCCCGGCCATTCCCGACAACTGCCAGTGGGCGCTGTTCGTCCGCAATCATGACGAGCTCACGCTCGAGATGGTGACCGATGAGGAGCGCGACTATCTCTACCGCACGTATGCGCAGGATCCGGAGACGCGCGTCAACCTGGGGATCCGGCGCCGGCTGGCGCCCCTTCTGGGCAACGACCGCAGGCTCATCGAGCTGATGAACCACTTGCTGTTCACGCTGCCCGGGACGCCGGTCGTCTACTATGGCGACGAAATCGGAATGGGCGACAACGTCTATCTGGGGGACCGAAACGGAGTGCGCACGCCAATGCAGTGGAGCGCCGACCGGAACGCCGGATTTTCTCGCGCCAATCCGCAGAAGATGTATCTGCCGATCATCATCGATCCGGAATATCACTATGAAGCGGTGAATGTCGAAATTCAGCAGAATAATCCACATTCGCTGCTGTGGTGGATGAGGCGGCTGATTGCGCTGCGCAAGCAACACAAGTCGCTCGGCCGAGGGTCGCTGGAGTTTCTGAACTCCGACAACCACAAGGTCCTGGCGTTCTGCCGGCGGTATCGGGATGAGTGTATGGTCATCGTGGCCAACCTCTCCCGCTTTGCGCAGAGCGCGGCCATCGATCTGACTCCCTTCCGGGATTCGAAGGTGGTGGAAGCCTTCGGCGGAAACGAATTCGCGGCCATTCGGGAGCACGCGTATGACGTGACGCTGGCCCCTTATGCATGTTACTGGCTGAGCATTCAGCCGCGCGTCTCGGTGGAATCGGTCGCCAGCATCGTTCGCGGCACGGCCCCCGCCATTCTCGTGCAGAGCCTGGAGGACGTGTTCGCGGAAGAATCCCAGGCGGCTGTATTGCGTGTACTTCCGGCATGGCTGAAGACACGCCGCTGGTTTCCGCGGCGCGAGAGCCGGATCGAATCCATCCGCTTCATGGACGTGATCCGCATCGGGGAGCTTTTCGCCTGGATCGCGCTGATCGAAGTGTCGTATGGGGAAAGGGATCAGGAAATGTTCGCCCTTTTCGCCTCGCTCGCGACAGGCCCCCAGGCAACGAAGATCCGCGAGGGACATCCGGATCTGACGGCCTTCGACGTGCGCGCGCAAAATGGCGCCGAGGGAGTGCTCTACAGCGCTCTTTCGGATGAACAGTTCGGGGCGGCGCTCTATGAATCGATCGCGAGGCGGCGGCGCCTGAGAAGTGACGCGGGCGAGCTTTCGACGGG
>CAZXCO010000347.1:0-6958 GCA_964639095.1 uncultured Solibacteraceae bacterium | reverse complement strand
AGGACCACTTCCTGCACCTCACCGGCCAGAAGTACAACGATCTCGAATGGCTGTAGGCCGGCGGCAGTTCTCTCCCATGTTTCAGGGGCGCAAGGATAAGGAACAATACCTGCCAACTCTGCCGGGACGTGCGTTCGTGGGGCTGATGCTGGCGGTATTCTTCACGCAGGCATGCGCTCCGCTGGAGATCGATCTGATGAGCGGTCTCCGGGGGCCGTTCTGGCTGGTGCTCAGCCGGAGTGCTGTTCTCGGGCTGATGGGAGCCCTCTCATTGATCGGCATCCGGAAAAAGAAAAGACTTTTTTCGGCTGCCGCTCTCGCCGTTGCCTTCATCCTCCTGTCCGCCTCCGGCCGGATTGAATCCCGTCCTTCGCGGACCACAGGGTTAAGCGGACCAGCCCAACAAGACATCCTGTGGCGCGTGGCTATGGATGGAACCCTGTCGCTCGTCGCATTGTCTCTGGGCTACGTGCTTTTTTTCAGAAGCATGATCTCGCAGGGAATAAAGCATGTGCGCACCCGCGCCGAGCTCGCCCTTGCGGAGCAGGTGCAACAAGCCCTTGCTCCTCCGCTCGCCATCCGGAGCGGCAGGTACGAGGTCAACGGCCGCTCGGCGCCAGGCAGTGAGATGGGTGGAGACCTCCTCGATGCGGTGGATGACCCCGCGGGGATGGTGGTCTATGTGGCCGATGTCGCCGGACATGGAATTCAGGCAGGCATTTTTATGGCAATGGTCAAGAGCAGCGTCCGGACGGTCTTGCTGAAGCCGGGGCCGTTGGCGGCGTTGCCCGGCGATCTGAACCGCATTGTCTTCGACCTCAGGACGACGCCGGCGACATACGTCACGTTTGCCTGCCTTCGATGCGGTGAGAACGGCAGGGTTGAGTATTCCGTCGCCGGCTGTGGACCGATCCTTCACTACCGGGCGCAGCCAGGGACAGTGACGCGACTGGCGATGGAGCAGTTTCCACCGGGGCTGTTCGGCAACGCGACGTTTCAAAGCGGTGTCGTCGAAATTGAGCCTGGGGACATCCTCGCGTTGTCAACCGACGGGTTGCCGGAAACGACGGACGCAAACGACGAGCAATTTGGAGTCGACCGAATGGGAGAGATCATAGCCAAAAAACCTGCAGCTCCCCTCTCGGAAATTACGGAGTCCGTGTTTGAGGCGGTTCGCCGGCATGGGCAACAGACAGACGACGAAACGCTGGTGCTCGTGCGGGCGGCACGGCGCCCGGCGGCCGCTTAAAGGGTCTTTAACTCCATCGATATCGACCGGTCTGGCGCGCGTTGGCCCGGAGTCCGGTCACTTTCTTACGGCTTCACACTCGTGCAACGCTGACGAACGTCGATCAGGGCCTCGGATGCTTCGGTTGGTACAGGCCAATCTCGCCTCCGCCTGGCAGCGGGATCTTCGTGACTGAGCCCCAGCGTTCCTCGGCCACGGTGGAGCATTCGACACCCTTCGCGCGCAGCGCTTCCATCTCGCTCTTGAGTTGTCGCACATGGAGTAGAGCTCATGCCGGTCGTTTGCCTGGGCGGGATGAAAAGCCGATTCCGCCCTGGGAAGAGCGAAGATCAGCCATCCGTGACCGGCGTCTACGGACGAAAACCCAAGTACGTCACGAAAGAAGTTGCGGTCGGCTTCCGCGTCCCTGCTGTAAACGACCAGGTGCGCGCCGTTGATCATCGAAGCTTGCTCCTTTTAACAGAGTTTAGCCGCCAAAACGAGAGATCTGCGGATGTCGACAATGACGAGCTTGAACCGGACAAACGGTCCCGGCGCCGTAGTGGTGAATCAGAAGTTCGCACGCCGCAAGCGCCGTGCTGCCTGGGATCACAGCCGGAAAGCCCCCCGCCGGCTGGGCCGGGTCCGCCGATTAAGCGGTCTTGACCTTGCGCGGCGCGCGTTTGCGTTTTGGCGTTTCGGCAACCGCCTCCGCCGGCTCTGCTTCGGCAGTCGAACCGGCGGAGACGGTCGCTGTCTGCGGCGGTTTGCGCGATTCCAGACTCTTCTTCAGCGCGTCCATAATGTCGATGACCGGCGCAATGTGGGGCTCGGGCGTTTCCACCACCTTGTGGCCTTCCACTTTGGCGTCGATCATCGCCCGCAGATTGTCCCGGTACGTGTCGTGATATTTGTCGGGCTCGAACTCCGCCGCCAGCGACTCCACCAGCATCTTCGCCAGATTCATCTCACGCTCCGAAACCGCGCTGGTGTCGGTGCGGAACTCCTCCGTGCGGCGCACTTCGTCCGAGTAGTACATCGTGTGCAGGATCATTCCCCGCTCGCCCGGCCGCACGACGACGACGTGCTCGCGATTGTGCATGGCAATCTTCGCGATCGCGTAATACTTCGTCTGTTTGAGGGCCTCGAAGAGAAGCGCATACGGCTTCTCGCCGCCCTCATCGGGAGCCATGTAGTACGAACTCTCCAGATAGACCGGATCCACGTCCCCGGCCTTGACGAACTCCTGGATTTCCATCACCTTCGCGGTCTTCGGCGCGACTTTCTTGATCTCTTCGTCCTGAACCACGACGTACTTGCCCTTCTCGTACTCGTACCCCTTGACGATCTCGTCCCGCGGGATGGGCTTGTCCTCGGCCTGGCAATAGATCACCTGCTTGATGCGCGAGTTGTCGTGCTTGTGGAGCTGGTTGAAGCTGAGCGTCTCGCTGCGCGCGGCTGTGAACAACCGCACCGGCAGCGAAACGAGGCCAAAAGTCAAGTGACCCTTCCAGACGCTAGTCGCCATGATCCAGCTATAACATGGAAACAGGAACATTTCCAGGCGTTTATGTCACTCGAAGAATACAAACGCAAGCGCGACTTCAGCCGGACGCCTGAGCCAAAGCCCGGAAAACCCGCAAAAAGCAATGCTCACGCCGGCCGGTATTTCATCCAGCGGCATAATGCAACCCGGCTGCACTACGATTTCCGGCTGGAAATCGACGGCGCCCTGAAGTCGTGGGCGATTCCCAAAGGCCCGTCGCTCGACCCCACCGTCAAGCATCTGGCGGCGATGGTCGAGGACCACCCTCTCGACTATGGCGATTTCGAAGGCAACATCCCGAAGGGCGAGTACGGCGGCGGCAGCGTCATGCTGTGGGACCGCGGTACGTTCGAGCTCATTGGCGACGAACCGGCCGCCGAGCAGATCGCCCGCGGGGACCTGAAATTCCAGCTCCATGGCGAGAAGCTCAGCGGCACATGGGCGATCGTCCACATGAAGAATCGCGGCAAGGGCAACGAGTGGCTCATCATCAAGAAAAAAGACGATGCCGCCCGGACCCCCTGGGATATCGAAGAACTGGCGCAAAGCGTAAAGACCGGACGCACGCAGGAGGAGATCGCCGCCGATCTGCCGGCGCATAAAGCGAAAGCCGCGGCGCCGGAAAAGGCTCCCGCCGCCAGTTCCCGTAAAAAAAAACGAAACGCGCCGGATCTTGAAAAGCTGCCCGGCGCCCGCAAGGCGCCGATGCCCGGATTCTTCGAGCCCATGGGCGCCACCCTCACGGATCAGTTGCCGAAGGGCTCCGACTGGCTGTTCGAGATCAAATGGGATGGCGTCCGCGGCCTGGTTTTCCTCGATGGCGGATCCATGCGAATCTACACGCGCAACGAGAACCGCTGCGAACGGCAATATCCCGAACTGCAGGTCCTGCCGCATTACATCGATGCCGAACAGGCGATTCTGGACGGCGAGATCGTGGTGCTCGACAGCAAGGGAATCTCGCACTTCGAGCTGATCCAGCCCCGAATCCACACGCAGGATGCGAATGCCGTCGCCAAAATGGGCCAGAAAAGCCCGGTGCACCTGTACGTCTTCGATCTGCTCTACCTCGACGGCTTCGATCTGCGAAGCGTGCCGCTCGTCGAAAGGAAACGCCTGCTGGCGGCGATCGTCAAGCCTTTTCCGCTGTTGCGCCTTTCCGATCATTTCGAGAACGCCGGCGAGGAACTGCTGGAAGCAGCGCGGAACAGCGGACTCGAGGGGCTGATCGCGAAATGCGCCACCAGTCCTTATGAATCGAGGCGCAGCCGCAACTGGCTCAAGCTGAAGGTCACATCGGAGCAGGAGTTCGTGATCGCGGGGTACACACCAGGCGAACGGGAACATTTCGGGTCGCTCGTCCTCGGCTATTACGAAGACGGAGAGTTGCGCTATGCGGGCAATGTCGGCACGGGCTTCAACGCGCGCAATCTGGCGGAATTGTGGGCGCTTCTGGAGCCGCGCAAAACAGCAAAAACGGCCCTGACGAAAGCGGAAAAGGTCCCGAAAGGCACGGTCTGGGTGAAGCCGGAACTGGTGGCCCAGATCAAGTTCGCCAACTGGACGGGCGACCGGCGGCTTCGCGCTCCCGTGTATCTGGGGCTGCGCAACGACAAGGCGCCCGCTGAGGTCAGCCGTGAACAGGTTCCCGACCCGGAATTTCTTCCTCAGGGCAAAAAGGAGTCCACGGTCGAGGTCGACGGCCACAGCCTCAAGTTCACCAATCTGGACAAAATCTACTATCCCGAGGATGGCTACACCAAGCGCGATCTGCTGAATTATTACGCCACCGTCGCCCCGCTGCTGCTGCCGTATCTGAAAGATCGCCCGCTTTCCCTCAAACGCTATCCGAACGGCATCCATGAACCGTTCTTTTTCCAGAAAAATACGCCGAACGGTTATCCCTCCTGGCTGCGCACCGAGACGGTGGAGAAGATCCGCTACGTGCTGGCGCAGGATCGCGCGAGCCTGCTCTATCTGACGAACCTTGGCTGCATCGACCAGAATCCGTGGATGAGCCGCACAGGGTCTCTCGATCAGCCCGACTACATCCTGATCGATCTCGACCCGCAGGAATGCGAGTTCGCGAAGATCGTGGAGGCTGCCCTGCTCGTGAAGCAGAAGCTGGATGCGATCGGGCTCGTCGGCTATCCCAAAACAACCGGCGGCGATGGCATGCACATCTTCGTTCCCATCGAGCGCGGCTACTCGTATGAACAGGCGCGCACTTTCGCCGAGGTGATCGCGCGGATGCTCGCCGCCGAGCGGCCCGATCTGTTCACCACGCCGCGCGCGGTAGCGGCGCGGGAGAAGAACCGCGTCTATTTCGATTACCTGCAGATCGCGGAGAGCAAGACGATTTCGGCGCCCTATGTAGCGCGCGCGTACACCGGCGCTCCGGTCTCGACGCCGCTGGCGTGGGACGAGGTCAAGCCCTCGCTGCACCCTTCGCAGTTCACCATCGGAAACGCGCCCGAGAGGTTCGCGCGCACCGGGGACCTCTTCGCGGGCGTGCTGGAAAAGCCCCAGCGGATCGAGAAGGCCTTCGCGCGTCTGGAGAGTCTCCTGAAGCGGCCAGCCCGTTCGTGATTTGAGCGCTCAGCCGGCTGGACAGAGGCTCCGGTAAAACGCGCACGAGCGGCAGTGCGCCCCTTCGCGCAAATCGAATTGCAGTTTGTCCTGCGCCTCGCGGAGTTCTCCCAGAAGCCTCTTGACGTTCTGAATGGCGACGTCGTCAACCGGAACCTCGATCAGAACGTCGGGCCGCAGGAAGTGCAGCCATGCCTGCGACGGGCGCTTGCCGAACGCCCGCTCGATCGCCAGGCCGTAGAGCGCAAGCTGTGGTCCGTAGTCGCGTGCGCGCAGCCCGGCTTCCGCGGCGCTGACGCTGTCCGTCTTGTAATCCACGATCACGAACTCGCCGTTCTCCTGAAACCAGAGATCCATGGTTCCGCGGACCACGGCGCCGTCCAGATCGAGAATGAAATCCCATTCCCGCCCGGCGCGGGCAGCCGAAGCCGCCCTCTTCCCCAGTTCGCTCGCGTGGAACACGCCGGCGAGCCGCTGCGCTTCCGCGGGCCACGATCCCGGTTTTCCGGCCAGGATCTCGTGGACCGCTGAGCCGAGATCCGCCGCTCCCATCGCGGCGGATTCCTCTTCAGCGGATTCGTCGTCCCGGGATTCATCGGCCCCGGGGAGATCTTCCGGATCGAAGCGGGAGAAGCCGCCGCCGTTCCAGCCGATGTAGCGCTGCAGATAATACTTGCGCGGGCAGCCGGCAAATACCGCGAGCGACGTCACATTGACCGCCGAATCGTGCTGCCCCGCTGTTTCCGGCCGCGCGATCGTCACAACGCTCCTCTCCTGTGGCCGCTCGGCGTCCGAAGCGAAAAGAGCGGGGGGCTCGCTGTCGGTCGCGAGAATCGAGACGTCGAAAGCCTCTCCGCCGCACGGAATCGTCGCGCGGCGCGCTTCGCCGGAGCCCGCAAAATCGTCCGGATGGAATATGCCTTCGATGGTTTTCGCCCAGTTGGAAGGCTTGTTCTTCCCGCGCGAACAGGAGAGGATCAGGTGTTCGGCCGCGCGTGTCATCGCCACGTAAAGCAGCCGGTTCGATTCCTGCTTCTCGCGCTCCTTCAGCTTCTCCGCGTTCCGTAACTGCCACGAATCGTCCAGACCGCTGTTTCCCCGTTTGCCGGTCTTGTCGCTCCACTTCAGACCCAGCCCGAAGCCGGGCGTGAAGGTCACCGGCGCCGAATTACGCTGCGTACCCTTGTCCATCGCAGCGACGATCGTGACGGGAAACTCCAGCCCTTTGGCGGCGTGCGCCGTCATGACCTGAACGCAGTTGCCCTGGTCCCGGTCCGCGAGATCCGATTCCAGATTGACCGCCCGCTCGAGGCTCTCGATCTCGTCGAGCAGACCCGCGAGCCCGCGCACCTCTCCGCGACTTCGCGCCAGTTGCAGAAAGCTCTCGATGTTGTCGCCGGCAATCGTGCCGGGGGTCCAGTGAACCCCACAATCCGTGAGTGCCCGCGCCAGAAGGAGTTCCAGCAGCACGACCGGCTGCTCTTCCCTCCAGCGCTTCAGATTCCGGATGAACGTTTCGATTCTGGCGGCATCTTCGGGCGCAAATTCGGCGAGCCTGGCGCTGTCGTGCGCGAGGATGTTGAGCCCGCCGGGGA
>CAZXCO010000346.1:0-4466 GCA_964639095.1 uncultured Solibacteraceae bacterium | reverse complement strand
GCGGGATGGTGTCGGTGGCCACGACCGTGCAGCCCCTCAGTTTCAGCAGCATGGTGAACAACAGGCCGATGGGGCCCTGACCCTGAACGAGCACGACATCCTCGGGCTGTGGGTCGCATTGATGGACGCCCTTCAGACAGGTATTGAGAGGTTCGACAAAAGCGGCGATTTCGAAAGGCACCCCATCGGGAATCTTTTCGACGCCCCGTTCGACAATCCAATCCATCACACGCACATATTGAGAGAAGCCGCCGCCGGCAGGCTCAAAGCCGGCCGTAACGCCGACTTTCTTGTATACCGGGCATTGGGCGTAAAGTTTGCGGGCACAGTAAAAGCACCTGCCGCAGGGAATGTGATGAAAGACAATGACGCGGTCGCCGGGCCGGAAACGTGTGACGCCGGCGCCGGTACGGGCCACAATGCCGGCGGTTTCATGACCGTAGATACGAGGCGGCGGGAGCAGATTGTATTCGATTTTTTTCAAATCCGTGTGGCAAACGCCGCAGGCCTCGACCTGAATCAGGATTTCGCCCCGTGCGATCTCCGGGATGGGAATCGTATCGACGGATACGCGGGACTCACCCTGATAGACGGCGGCCTGCATTTTCGTGGCGTCAATGGAGCTCATAACGCCAGACCCGCACGGCTCCGGACGGAGAATGAAAACGCACTAAAAGATTGAAGCGGCAAGGAAGTCTCCCAGTTTCTTTGAAGCGAAATCGGTTCGTTTCTTTAAGTTTAGTAGCTCGGCAGGGTGCATCTGTTTCAGGAGGCGAACCACGCTGAAGCGGCCGTCCGGTTTGAGGGCGGCATTGAAATCGGTCGCGAAGTCTTCGCCTGCCAGATCGCTGACTGCGCGGATGCAGTAGAAGGGCAGGTCCAGATCTTCGGCGGCCCGGGCCGCGCCCGCGGCTTCCATTTCCACGATCATGGCTCCGGTGCTGCGGAGCTCGCGCTTTTCGGCGGCCGTCCCGGCGATGTGATCGATGGAAGCCACAGCTCCCGAAAGGGCATCGGGAGTATCGTCCGGCGGCAATGCGGGCCAGGAGCGGGATTTGTCGTGAATTTCGGTGGCGACGACAATGTCGCCGATCTCGAGAGATTTATCAAGAGCGCCGCAGAATCCGATGTTGCAGATGGCCGAATGTCTCGGCGCGACAAGCACGGCTGCGAAGGCCCGGTCTGCGCCGGCGCCGTTCGCGACGGCAGTTACCGGACGCCCTTTCCAGCGGCCCGTACGAGCCCAGTGAACCGGCAGTTCGAGCGGATGCACGTTTTCCCAGTGCCTCAGAAAGCCGGCGAACTCGCGCGGATCAGCGGCGATGAACAGGATTGGGCCTCCGACGCTCATTCCGTGAACCACGCGACGGCTGCTTCCAGCGCACTTGTGGCGGGACAGGGCTGGTAGCCGAGTTCGCGCGCGGCCTTCTCGTGAGAAACCCACATCTTTTTCTTCGCCATCCGCACGGCTTCCAGAGGCGCCCGCGGTGGTGTGCCGGAGATGCGCGCCCAGGCGGTGGTGGCGAGCCCGGCGGCATATGCAACGAAGTAAGGGAGCTCGATGGTGGGAGCTCTGCGGCCGGTAATCCGGGCGAGTTCCTGGAGGATCTGGCCCAGCGTCATGTTGGCAGCGCCAAGAATGTAGCGTTCCCCGGCGCGGCCCTTTTCGCAGGCGAGCAAATGGCCGAGGGCGACATCGCGTACGTGAACGACATTGAGACCGGTATCGATATAAGCCGGCATGGCGCCCCTGAGGAAGTCACGTACGATCTGCCCGGTGGGCGTGGGTTTGAAATCGTGGTCGCCCATGGGCGCGGTGGGATTCACGATGACCACAGGAAAGCCCTGTTGCGCGAATTCGAGAGCGGCCTGTTCGGCCAGGAATTTGGAGCGCTTGTAGGCCCCGGACATTTCTGCGAGAGAGACAGGCCGGGTTTCGTCGCCGATTCCGCCGCCTTCCCCGCTTCGCCCTCCGGGCACGCCAATGCAGCCGACAGTGCTGGTGTAGACGAAGCGCTCGACGCCGGCGGCTTTGGCGGCCGACAGCATGTTACGCGTGCCCTCGACATTCGACTGGTAAAGCTCCTCCGGATGCCTTGACCAGAGGCGGTAGTCCGCCGCGACATGAAAGACGAGTTCGCATCCGCTGACTGCGCTCGCAAGAGAGGCGGGGTCGCGAAGATCGCCGGTGACGCGCTCGACTTCCAGTTCGGGGATGCGACTGCCTGCCCGCACAAGCGCCCGGACGCGGTGACCGCGTTCGAGCAGCAGGCGTGCGACGTGCCAGCCGACGAAGCCCGAGGCGCCGGTGACGAGCGTTGGTCTCATGCTGAATTCTCTATCGTGACATGGGCATACGAAAGAGAAAGCCCGCCGCCGTTGTCAAAGATGAAAACGAATTAATGGTTCAGTAACGCGCCTTAATTTCACACTGATCCAGCGCGAAGTGGAGAGCGCGCGTTCCCTGCCACGCGCTGCTTTCGCGCTACCTCCAACTTCCGATCCCTCTCGGCGCGGATCTGCTGACGCCCGGCGAGCATGTCCTTCGGCGTAATGCACCCAACCGCGCTGGTCAGGCGAACGTTATTGCAGTACCCGACGTAGCCCTCCACCAGCCGCCGCGCATCTTCCAGCAACAGTGGCGTTCCCGGCCGGATGCACTGCACATATACTCGGTAGATGAAATCTCCCGATTCGCGAGAAGAAACAAAAGAATAGATAATTTGAACGGTGAAAGGAAATGAAAACATATATCTGTTCTGTACTGATTTTCCGCAGCATGGCGGCCGCGCAGATTATACAGAGCCAGCCTTTCCCCACGGATAATCGCCCATCACGGGAGAAGAGTGGCGGCTGAACCCGATTGAGCGGCTGATGTCATTGCCCAGTCCGGTCACCAACGGGGCGGCTCAGCTTTACGGGATGGGGGATGAGGCGGCCGTTGATGTACTGAAGGTTCTCGGTACAAAATCGACGGTGTCAAATACCGAGGCTCAGGCAATCCTGGACATCGTCCACGTAGCGTTCGAACATCCGGAGGCAATCACAGAGCCGGTGAACCAAAAGCCCCGAGCGGGCTTACTCTTGCTGCAGTACCTGGCGTCTTCGACTTCCGATGGCACTTTAATGGAGCGGATCGCGAAGGAACGCGCATTCCTGCGGTCTGTTAAGGTGCCGTCGTCCGCCGTTACGAAGTGACAACGGCGCACCGGTTAAGAAGGGCGTCGCTGCTGATTCAAGCAAAGGGGAGATGCCCAGGGATAAACTACCGATCACAGTTGCGGCGAATCCGGAACGCGCTCTCCATTCCCATCTGAATCGGGACAATTCGCCGGATTCCGGAAGGGAAAGCAACCGGCATTTACCGGCTTATTCTTTCTGAAGCTGGACTGCCGTGCCGTAGCAGAGGACTTCGGTGACGCCTTGCATCACTTCGGTGGCGTCATACTGCACGCCGATCACGCCGTCCGCACCTGCCTGCGCGGCGTGCTCCAGCATGCGGTCGAAAGCGTCATTACGGGTCTTTTCGCAGAGTTCGGTAAAGAGCGTAATGTCGCCGCCGACCAGAGTCTGCAGGCTGGCGCCGATGGTTCCGAACACGGATCGCGAACGGACCACGATTCCGCGCACCATACCCAGACTGCGGCTGACGCGAAAGCCGGGAATCTCGAACGCGGTGGTGGCCATTTCGTGCGGAATCATCCTTTTCAGCGTAAACCGGAAACCGCAAGGGAGCAACCTCGCTATTTGCCGGATCTGCCAGGCTGGTGTGCAACGTCCTTTTCGTTTTCGGAGCAGTAGTGTTCGAGGAGATCGGTGTCGGGAAGAAGCTGCTCGACAAAGCTGATGGTGATCGGGCGGGTGAGAGTCTTCGGGTCCGTGATCGTCACCGTCATATCCATATGACCGAAGTCGCGCCGGTGGAAGCGTTCTTCGACACGCATGTCTTCG
The DNA here is from genome assembly GCA_964639095.1 of uncultured Solibacteraceae bacterium. GTDB lineage: Bacteria > Acidobacteriota > Terriglobia > Bryobacterales > Bryobacteraceae > BOG-234. The sequence goes on along the minus strand of CAZXCO010000346.1, from coordinate 515 downwards.
CTGTGGCCGTGGCCGCGCGCATCGAGCCAGCTCAGATCATTGAATCCGACGGTGTCGACGACCAGAGTGTCGCCGTCCCATTTCCCGACGGAATAGCCCATCCACGACGGCTGCGGATCGGTCAGTTGCTTGCGTCCGTCGGTGAAGATCTGGCGGAAGGTGGTCTCGACTTCGTACAGGACCAGAATTTCGCCAGGAGTCTGCACGATCTTGAACGGCTCCGGCAGCAGGTCGCCGTGCGGCACGCCGTCGGGCAGACAGTTCAGGCCGGGATAGGTGTCGGGGGCCTTGCTGTGGCGTCGCAGTATTTCCTCGCCGGCCGGCGTCAGCGGTTCTTCGCCGGGTTTGAAATCCGAAAGAATATTCCGGAAATATTTCGAATTGGGAGATTCGCCCAATCCATAGAGACCCGGCCCCCTCGGCTCCGCTTCCGCCTGCCAGACTCCCGAGAGATCGGGCTTCCCGTTCACGCGCCGCACTGGCCCGGTCATATTTACCTTGCCGTCGGGCGTGCG
>CAZXCO010000345.1:0-11050 GCA_964639095.1 uncultured Solibacteraceae bacterium | reverse complement strand
AAGCCGAAACGCTCGTGTAACCGTATACTTGCGGTGTTTTCGGGGAAGATGCCGGCCTGCAGAGTCCAGATTCCGTGTCGCGCGGACCCGGAGACAAGGGCTTCCATCAGCGCCGTGCCGATGCCACGGCCCCGTGCGGCCTCACCGACATAGATGCTCACTTCAGCCACGCCGGCGTAGACTTTCCGGCGCGAGTAAGGACTCAGTGCGGCCCATCCGAGTATTCCGCCGGAAGCCTTTGCGACGAGTCTGCAGAAGGGAAGGTGAGCGGAATCCCAGGCTTCCCATTCGGGTATGGTTGTCTCGAAGGTCGCGTTGCCGGTGGCGATGCCCTCGGCGTAGATCACGCGGACCGAACCCCAATCGTCCGGCGTCATCGGAACGATGAGAATATCGGCCCGCGGGGTCATTCTTCCATTGTTGGCCGCCCGATCGGGTCCGGGCGGAAGGCCCTAGATTTTCGGGTCGATGATGAATGTGGGCGTGAAGCCCGAAGCCGGCGAATAACTGCCGGGCCCCGACGTCGATACATAGCTGGAGCATCCGGCCACTTTGCCGAGGAAGGCCTGCGGCTGCACGTCCACCTGCATTTCCTTGAACTCCAGATGGCCGTAATTCATCAGCGGGAACACCGTGCGTGCAGGCTTCACCCGCTCCTGCACGACATAAGGAGCGCGGAGCGCTTCACGGATCGCGCGCACCCACGAGCCTTCATCATGCTCATAGCCGATATAGCTGTGCATGTCGCTGTACTCGTCGTTGGGCCTGAGCACCAGCTTCTCGCGGTTCTCCTTGATGTACTCGATCAGGTCGTCGATCGTCTCGTCGCGATACTGCGTTCTGCCGCTTTTCACGACCCGCGTCCAGGGTACGTGTTCACGGATCGCCTTGCGTTCGTTCGGCGGGAACTTCGCCGTGAGCGCTTCATCGGTCAGAAGCGCGAACATCGCCTTCTTGTGCGAAAGCTCCGAGCGGAAGCTGTTTACGATGCAGACCTTGTGGTCGCGATAGGCCTGCACCAGCGGATGATTCAGCGTGAAGCGCAGCAGGAACTCCTGCGCGCTGATGCGGCGGTAGATCAGATCGATATCGAACGTCCCGCTGCGCAGAACGCCATTGCGGTACTCGAGTTGGTCCGGCGAGACGATCTCGGTCTGAAATCCTTCGGACCGGAAGTAGTCGCGGAAGATCTCGTACTCGCTGCGCCCGGTCGGATCGCGGAACTCGAGAATCGCGATGTGCGGCTTCGGCCTCGCCCCGTACGATGTCGCGAACATCTTGTAAGCCTTCAGCAGCGCGTTGAGAAACGGCTTCTTGCCGCCTACTCGCGTCAGATTGTAGCGGCGGCGGAATTCCTTCACCGGCGGGCAATCGTAAAACAGATCCGAGAGCCCCTCCGACCAGGCCGCACCGGTCAATGCGTCCGCGTTATACTGCATGACATGCAGGGACCCGTTCTGGATCTGCAGATCGAGCTGTGCCGACACTTCGGCCATTTCGTATCCGGGGTCGATCGCAGCCAGCATCTTCTCAGCGGGGAAAAGCTGCATGCGGGAAAGCAATTGCGGGGATGCGAGCGCCATGCGCAGCATCCGGTCGACAGCCGATATTAACGCTTCGCCGGTTTTGACCAGACTGTCATACTGCTTCTGGGTGACAAAATTCGGCCGCAAAAAGGGGCACAGAAGACGGCCGCCAGCCGAAAGCTGACGCGCCTCCATCTCGTCCTGCAAGCTCTTCACCCACCGCAAATCGCGGTAGGGCTCAGACTCGAGAATCCGGTGATACCGGGATATCGCCTCGTCCAACTGCGTCATTGTTGTTTCACGTTCCGTCGAACTTATTCAGTCAGTATGACACAGGAAGATGAATTTTGTCCGTTACGGACTCTTTGATTTTCCTGTAAACTACTGAAAATATTTATAATTATCTCGCCGTCCCTGTGGCTTGCCTGTGGCTGATCCGCCACAGAGGCCCACTCATTGCATCTTATTGGATGCGCAGGACCGGGCAAGGGTTCCGGCGCTCTGCCGCGCCCGGCAAACCTCCCGGTGCGGCTGGCGGCACCTATCTTTGCCGATCGGCTTTCGTCTTTTCTTCGGCCCTGGCGCCTGCCAGAATTCCCTTCATGGCATAGTTGCCTTCGTTGCACGCATATTCGAGAATCGGCCCCTTCGCTCTCGCCATCGGGATCTGGGCCGTCCAGGGCTTCACGAACGCAGAGGGATCGTCGACGGTGAACTCGTAAAGCATCGAGTCCGGTCCCGTCCGCGTGAATCGTTCGATAAGGTGCAGTTTGTCGTCAGCTCCGCGGAAGTTCGTTTTGTCCGTGAAGTTGGTCGTATCGACCACGAGGGTATTGCCCTCCCAATGGCCTTGCGGATCGCCCATCCACTGTCGAACGGTAGCAGGCAGGTGCGGGCGCCCGTCGGTCGGAATAACTCGCACATCGTGGATCATCTCCACCAGGACCTCCACATAATCCGGTCCCTGCACGATCTGGTAGTTATTGTTGTAAAAGCTGGGCAACATCGGCGGCCCGGCGGTTGGCCACAGAATGCACCGCTCTGACAGGGACCGGTCCTCGGGACCGTCGGCCGGGTGTTCCCTTCGCTCCCGCGCCCGCGCCGCCGCCTTCTCCTGCGCCTCTGCCGTCAATGCCGGGATCCGGCCGTCCGCCGGATTGACGATAAGAGAGGTTCGCAGCGTCGGCACGACCTTCGTTCCCCGGTCCCACCAGAAATCGTTGTAAGCGCGGCTGACGTCCGCTTCGGCCGGGCCGTCGCGCCGATCCGCATTGTTGCGCTGGATCGTTTCTTTCTCGTACTGTGCTGCTTCAGCCGGGGTGAAGAACTGTTTGTTCCCGAGTTCCGGTGGCCGTTCGAGCGGCGTCAGCGTCACGTTGGTCCAGATGCCCTCGAGATCCGGCTTCCCGTCCAGAGTCCGCGGCGGGGTCCATTTCTTCTCGGACGTCTGGGCCGCGGCCGGCAGCGCGATGAACGCCGCCAGGCAAAGGAATGAACAAAATGCTTTCATTTCACCTCCTGCGTTGTTCTCTTCCGCGGCCGCGGACCGGCACGATCCGGATTTCTCTCTACTTCCCGACCAGATGCTTCAGATCCTGCTCGTTCTCGTTGCAGATGTACTCGATCAGTTCCGTATCGAGAAGCAGGTGCGGATTCTCCTTGATGGTCCACGGTCTCGTATAGTTTTTCGGATCGTCGATCGTGATCGTGATCTCCATGTGACCGAAATCGGGGCGGCGAAATCGTTCGGTCAGGTGCATCGCGTCGGAAAGAGGATGGCCGTTACTGTCGAGCCACGTCCGCCCATTCATGCCCCTCGTTTCCACCACCAGCGTATCCCCTTCCCAATGCCCCACCGAATAGCCGTCCCAGGTCGGCTGAGCGCCGGTGGGAAGCGCTCTGCCGTCTGTGAAGACCTGGCGGAACGTGGTGCGGGATTCATAGAGGAAGACCACCTCATCCGGCATTTGCAGGATTTTGTAGGGTGAGGTGATAGCGTCCTTGCGTGGCATGCCCGAAGGCAGACAGCGCGAATCCGGGTCGTCTTTCCCGTGGTTCTCCATGCGGACCTTGTAAAGGGCCTCGGCCTCGGGACGGAAGGGGACTTCGCCCGGCTTCAGATCGGCCGCGATATTGATCAGGTACTTGATCCCGTTCGGTTCCCAGATCCCCGAGAGGTCCGGCGTGCCATCGGGCATTTTCGGCGCCGGCGCGTTCATGTTTGGCTTGCCGTCGGGAAGCCGCGGAACGTTCCGCGTATGCACATCCGGCCACTGGGCCGCGGCGGGAAAGGACATCGCGCACAACAGGGCCGCGGTAATTAAGGGGGAAACCGGCTTCATAGGTATCAGGAATTATATCCGTTCTCCGGCCCTTGTACCAGCCCGATCCCCTTACCAGGGCCGGGCGACTGGCCAGCCTCCGCCTAAGTCGGCGGCGGAACTCGAAGACTAAGTAGAGGGTCGCTGACTTATGACAGCCCTTGATACCGCCGGAGCGAAATAGTCTTGCGCCTCATTCCGTCCCTGTGCGATAAATAGCCTGTGTTGCGAAAACTTATTCCGATCTGCTGCCTGTTTTTTTGCGCCGGCGCCGCTTTTTTTCTCTCTGCGGCCAGAAAGGAATCTCCGGCTGACCTGAACCTTGTCGATCTTCAGGGTAAAAAGGTTCATCTCAAGGACTATCGGAATAAAATTGTGGTTCTGAATTTCTGGGCAACCTGGTGCGGCCCCTGCAAAGAGGAAATGCCCATGTTCGTTGACGTTGAGAAGACGTGGGCTCCGAAGGGCGTCGTCTTTATCGGCGCGTCGGTGGACGACAGGAAAACGGTAAAGGCCATTCCCGCCTTTATGGAGAAATACAAAATCGATTTCCCCGTATGGACCGGCGCCACCGGCGACGATGTGGCGCGTCTCAAGCTCGGCGAGGCCGTTCCCGACACCGCATTCCTCGACGAAAGCGGCGTCATTGTCTCCCGCGTGGAAGGTGAGATCAAAAAAAGCGAACTGCTGGAACGCCTGGAATGGCTGACCGGCGATCGCAAGGGACCCGCTCCGCGGGCGCTTGTGCGTAACCTTCCCTGAAAACTAGTGCATTTATACTACTGAAAAGTAGTATCTTCCTGGTATTGTCTCGCTTCGTTTTTACTCCTATCATCAATCAATCCAATCCATAGTTGTGCGCGATAAGCCGCCGCACGTGCAGATGGATATCGGGATTCAGATCGAGGAGAAAGAATGAAACGCAGCAGTATTCTCGCGCTGGCTTTTGCCGGCATTGCGGGCGTGGCCATGGTGCAGCCGGCCTTCGGCCAGGGTTGTATCATATCCCGGTCCAACGGATCGGTCGGGGGACCTGAAAGCGAAGGAGGTTATCTCCAGCCGGGTGATTTCGAGTTGAACATCGGGTTCCGCCACCAGTTCTCGTTCCGCCACTATGTCGGGCCTCAGGAGCAGACTTATCGCATCCAGCAGGGCACGCAGGTGATGAACAAGATCAATTTGCAGAACTATGGCCTCACTTATCAGCTCACGACCCGATTCAGCGTGACGGCCGACGTTCCGCTGCTGCTCGCCAGCCGGCATCAGCACAGCTCGCCGATTACTTATACGACCTCCGGGATCGGCGACAGTTCATTTATGGTGAACGGCTGGCTCTGGAACCCGAAAGAGAACAGCCGCGGCAACGTCCAGTTCGGGGTCGGGCTGCTTCTGCCGACAGGCAAGAACGATATTTCGAATTTCGTCGACGGTTTCGACGGCAAGGGCCCGCACACTCAGATCGTCGATTACTCCATTCAGCCGGGTCAGGGCGGATGGGGAATCCCCTTCCAGTGGGTCGCGTACAAGAATGTGGGAAACAGCCAGTTGTATTTCAACGGCATCTATACGGCGATGCTCCAGAGCGTCAACAAGAATACGCTGCGCACCGGGGCGGCCGCGAATCCAACCACGTTGACACAATACAACTCGATCTCCGACCAGTACCTGTTCGAGGCCGGCATCGCGCATCCGATTTCGAAGATCAAGGGCCTGACCGTCACCATCGGTCCCCGCTGGGAAGGCGCGCCCGCGCGTAACCTGTTCCCCGGCGACAATCTTGGCTTCCGGCGCCCTGGCTTCGCGATCTCCGTCGAGCCCGGGTTTCAGTATGCGCATGGCGGATCAGTCTTCAGCGTGCAAGTGGCGAAGGCGTTTTATCGCGACCGGACCCGCAGTGTTCCGGATACGCTGACCGGCGGCCACGGCGATGCGGCGTTTGCCGACTATGTGTGGCTGGCGAGTTATTCCTACCGCTTCTCCGGGTTCCATCACGCCAGTGCCGCGGACCATCATGCAATGCCCGATCATTCTGCCGCGGCGGCAGGCAACGGGTTTTAAAGCACCCGGTACAGATCGGTAATCGTTTCACGCGCGCTCTCCGGAGGCATCCCAGGCGGGAGGGCTTCGAGCGCGCGCTTGTGCGTAATGCTCGTGCGCACGGCCGTGGCAAACTCAGGATTGAGTCCTTTCCGGCGGCTCGCCGCCCTCTCGATCAGTCTGGTTGCCTCCATGCACGCTGCTCCTCTGGACAAGGGCGTCGCCTGGCGTGTCTCTCCCGTCCTGATTTCCACGGCGCCCGCGGATACAAGCGAAACCGGCGGTTCGGTCCAGTGGTCTTCGCTCATGCGCGAATCGACGCTCTTCCTCGGCATCGAGCACGGGTTCCGGCTCGCCACCGATCCGGTGACCCGGGAGCGCCTCGGAGGCAGTTTCTTCGGCGGCTATGTGAAGGCGATCGAAAATCTGCACGGCTGGGGCGACGGCGATCCATTTCTCGTGAACTACGTCGGCCATCCGATTCAGGGCGCGATTTCGGGATATATCTGGCTGCAGAACGATCCGCGATATCGAAGCGCGGAGATCGGCCGCAACAGCCGGTACTGGAAAGGACGCCTGCGGGCCATGCTGTTCGCCGCCGCTTACAGCGAAGCCTTCGAAATCGGCCCGCTCAGCGAGGCGTCGATCGGGCACGTCCAGGCGTATTCCGACCGCGAGGCCGGGTTGGTCGATCACGTGATCACGCCGACAGTCGGCGTCGGCTGGATGATTGCGGAAGACGCTGTGGATCATTATTTGATCCGGCCCATCGAGGCGCACACAAGAAATCGCTGGCTGCGCATTCTCGTTCGCGGCCTTCTGAATCCTTCGCGGAGTTTCGCCAACTGCATGGCTTTCCAGTCCCCGTGGTATCGCGGCGACCGCGCCGGCGTCACTCGCTGAGAGGCCTGGTACGTTAGTCCGTGATGCCGTCTTCTCTGGCGGCTTCCTGCGCCCTCTGGTCGTTCGGATACCAATAGTGCAGGTGGCAGTTCTCGCAGGCTTTGTCGATGCCGTCGATGGCGCGAAAGAGGCCGTTCTTGTCCTTCGCGTCCACGGCCCGCAATGCCACACTCGCGGCGTCCTGAAGTCTTCGTGCGCGGCGAATGAAGCTCGCGCGATCGTCATCCATCAGCTTCTGAACCTGATCCGGCTGATCCTCGACCAGCGGATTCCGGGATCTGTTCTGTGGACGCGCCGCGAGGCGGCCTTCCTTTGTAAGCAGATCGGGCGCCCGATAGAGAACCATGAGGTGTTCCCGCACTTCCTGCCAGTCCGCCTCGGTCTTTGGCGCTCGTTCCCGGACTCCACGCCCGTCGGCGATCTCCTGCACCGAACCGAACACCGCATCGCCGCTCGGATCGACCATCGAATGCATGATGTCCTTGATTGTGGCGGGCCCGCGGGCCGCGCACGCGGCGCTGGTCCAGAGCAGCAGGGAAAGACCGCCCGCCAGTCTCGCCCTTGCGGGGAGTCTCCGCGCGCGATCCAACTCCTCGGCATTGTTGTAAACGCGGCGGCGGAATACCAGATAATTCACCGCGATCAGCAGCAGCAGCGCGATCTTGATCCAGAACCAGCGATTATAGGAGAACTGTCCGGCCCGCGCCCCGAACATCAGAACGCCGCAAATCGCCGTGAGTGCAAACCCGACCCGCTTGGGATTGCGCAGCCCGTTCAGCACATCCGACACCGAATAGCTCCCCATCCCGATCCCGAGCAGCCGCAGATCGGTCACAAGAATCATTCCGCCGAAGAAGGCCAGACCCACCAGATGCAGCGACAGGATGACCGGATAGGCCGCTGCCGTATTCTGTATCCAGGAAAAGAGGCCCACGCTCTCGATCGAGTGGAAAAACGAAACCGGCACAGTCAGACCCTGGCGTTCCCCACGATCGAATCGATGGACCCGATGAGGATGCCCCCGAACACAACAAGCGCCCACAGCCCGAGCGAAATCCACGCCACCAGCCGGCTCAGGATCCCCGGACGCCCTGCTCTGGCGGTCCGGTAAACGACCGTGTAATAGAAAACGATCGCCAGCACGAGAAAAATCATCTTCAGGATGAAGACCCGGCTCGCGTAATAATCATCCGGAGCGATGGAGAACAGCAGAAGCCCCGAAAAAATCACAACAGTCAGGCCGGCCAGCGTCCACGGCATGGTCTCGCTCCAGAGCTGCGCCGCGCTTTTCCGGGTCAGTCCCACGCCCAGCAGGCGAAAATCCACGAGCGCGATGGTCCCGATGCCGCAAATGAATCCGATGATGTGAAAGTATTCGAGGACGGGAAAGGCGAAGACAGACTCGTTCAGCGGGTTTTCAATCAGCAGCATCTCTCAGCGGGCCGCGGGCGCAGAGAACCGCGGACTACAGCAAATGCAACTACATCACAAATGCGTCTGTTCCGGCAACTGGATGCGCTCCCTGCGTTCGCGATTTTGATATTCTCCATCTCATGTCCTCCCCGGTCGCCGGCTCCGATCCTGCCGGATTCACTCTGGCCGAGGCGTCCGCCGCGGTGCGAACCGGAACTCTCTCGCCTGCTGAACTTACGGAGGCGTGTCTCGCGAGAATTCATCGCTTCAACCCCGCCATCAACGCGTTCATCACGGTGACGGAAGCGGAGGCTCTGGCGCAGGCTCGCGAACTCGAGGCGGAACTGGCCCAGGGCAAGTGGCGCGGCCCGCTGCACGGCATCCCCGTGGCATTGAAGGATCTGATCGACACGGCCCGAGTTCGCACCACGGCCGCCAGCGCGGTGTTCGCGGACCGGGTGCCGCGGGAAGACGCGGAAGTCGTACGGCGGCTCCGGGACGAAGGCGCGATTTTCCTCGGCAAACTGAATCTGCATGAGTTCGCTTATGGCGGTACGTCCAGCGTCACCCACTTCGGGCCGGTACGGAATCCGTGGAATCCCGCCTTCAGCCCGGGAGGATCCTCGGGCGGCTCCGGAGCGGCGGTGGCTGCGCGCATGTGCTTTGGCGCCGTCGGGACCGACACGGCGGCTTCGATCCGCACGCCTGCTTCCTGCTGCGGCATTGCCGGTATGAAGCCGACCTGGGGCCGCGTGAGTACGCGGGGTGTGATCCCCCTGTCCTGGTCGCTCGATCATGTGGGCCCGATGTGCCGGACCGTCGAGGATGCGGCCCTCATGCTGGAGGCGATGGCCGGGTTCGATCCGGCCGATCCCGCTTCCCTCGACGCGCCCGTGCCACGCTGGCGTGACGCTTTGCGGGAATCACCTTCCGAACTTCGCATCGGGTTGCCGCGCAGAATGTACTGGGAAGATCTCGATTCAGAAGTAGAGAGAGTAGCCCGCGAAGCATTGCAAATCTTCGACGAACTCACGGCCGGACTGGAGGAAATGACACTACCGGCCGTCGATAACCTGACGATCGCGGATGCGGAGGCTTACGCCTTTCACGAACCCTTCCTCGCTCAGTCCGCGCACTTGTATTCGCCGCCGATTCGCGAGCGCCTGCTGGCCGGCGCGAAGATCAGTTCCGCCGCCTATATCGGCGCACGGCGTGAGCTGGAGCGCTGGAGAAGGGAAATCGGCAAAGTGTTCGAAGAAGTCGATCTGATCGTAACCCCCACCATGCCGGTAAGACCCGTGAAGATCGGAACGCCATCCGATCTCGCCCTGATCCGCAACACCAACGCCTTCGACGTGTTCGGTCTTCCCACGATCTCGGTCCCGTGCGGATTTTCGGATGACGGGCTTCCCGTGGGCCTGCAGATCACCGGGCCGCATCTCGACGAAAGCACTGTATTCCGGATGGCCCACGTCTACGAGCAGGCGGCGGGGTGGTTTCGGCGCAGCCCCGATCTCGAGCAGGCCGCTGCTTTCATGCGAGCGGTGCGTTGAGAAAGGACTCCCACGCGGCAAGCGCCCGCCGGTTATGCGCCTGAAGCGCGGCCAGGCCGCGCCGCGCCGCCCACCGGCTGCGCAGCAGTTTTCGTCCCACGCGCGCAATCTGGTGCGCATCGTCCACCGGGGCCTTCCACGTGCGGGGCGCCCAGTCAATTGCATCCGAAACGACGCTGGGCACGCCTTCCGCGACGCCGTCCGCAGTCACAACGTTGAAGCTCTCGGTATAGCTCGGTTGCAGCAGCAGATGCATATGCCGCACGGTATGGCGGAACTCCGGCCACGTCTGCCAGCCATTCTCCACAAGCCGGACATGCGGCATCCCGCACAACATCTGCCGCACCGCATCGATGACCGCCCCCGCGCTTTCGCTGCGGCCGGATGACATCCAGAATTCCAGATCCGCTCCCTCGGCATTGGCGATTTCGAGTGCCGCGCCCGCTGCTGTCAGAAGATTCTTCAGCGCGCGTGTTGCTCCGAACGTGCCAATCCGCAGCGTCCCCCCCGAATAGCGGCGCCGTTTCGGATGCGGCCTGTCGAGGTAATAGAAGTTCGGCAGGTATGCGCAGGGAATCCCGTACGCCGCGCCGATCCAGTTCGAGAGCCTGCGGGAGTTGGCCGCTATGCGAAAGTTCCAGGTGGTTCGCCGCAGCAGCAAGCCTTCGCGCACGAGTCGCACGGCGCCCGGGTCGGCCTGCAGAAATCCGAGATTGGAATGGCAGGTGACCGCGAACTGCGTCTCCTGAAACTCGGCGCAGATTTGCGTCAGCTCCTGCGTGCGAATCCACGGCGCGGAAATGACGACATGCGACGCGGCCGACTGGCGCAATCGCGCGCGCAGATCCGCGGCGCTGACGATGGGCCACACGTCCGCCCGGATTCCCGCGTCCCGCAGGCTCATGGCGGCGTTGAGCGCCGTCACGCCCAGACCGATATGACTGATGGCCCTGTTGGCGGCGAAATTTTTGTAGGCAAGTACCAGATGCATGGAGGTTTTCTGGTCCGACCATAAACCTCCCGTGCCACCCCAATGCCGGCAGAGCGGGCCAACTCGTTGAAGAGCCTGTGTGAATACTCGCGGGAACGCTCGTGAACGCCCTACGCGACGGCTGCGACTTCCTGCGCGACTTCCTGCTCTGTCGCCGCGCCCTCCTGGCTGACGACGAACAGCTTTTTGCGCCGCTTGGCGTCATACATCCGCTCGTCCGCCCGCTCCAGCAGCGCCTCGGCATCCGTTCCGTCGGCGCCGTAGCGGGAAACGCCTGCGCTGAACGTAATCTCCGCTTCCTGATTG
>CAZXCO010000344.1:0-9089 GCA_964639095.1 uncultured Solibacteraceae bacterium | reverse complement strand
CATCCGCCAATATGCCGAGCCGCTGCCGTTCTCGGCCGTCAATGGCCGGGGAGTGAGGGAAATTTGGCAAGCGATAACGAAAACACACCAACCATAGAAAGCACGCCTCCTCAGGAGCCTGTGGCTCAGGAGAAGACGGTTGAACGTCCCGCCCGGGACGGCTCGGCCGAAAGGACGCCCGACAAGACCGAGGAAACTGCCGCCAGGCCGGCGCGCTCCGGGCGCGGCGAACGCCAGCCGCACCGGCAGCAGCACGAGAAGAACGACGCTCCCAGGGCCGAATCCGCGGCAAGCACGGACTCCGCTGCGCCCGCGTCCGCTGCCCCCGTTCCGGCGAATTCCGCTCCGGCAACGCCGGCGGAACCAGCAGCCGCGCCTCCAGCCGCGCCGGAGCCCGCTGCGGAGGCTGGGCCGCAGGCGCCGCAGAATAATCGCGCGCCGCAACCGGGAGGGACTCAGAATCAGAATGTCCCTTCGCCGCAGCAGCACCATCAGGGACCCCAGGGACATCCGGGACAGCAGCGCCGCAAGCAGCAGCAGGGCAAGCCCGGGTCGGCGCCGACTCTGGACCTCGTCGAGCTGAAGGACATGAGCATCCAGAATCTCAACAATGTCGCCAAGGACATGGGGGTGCTCAATGCGGCGGGACTCCGGAAGCAGGAGCTCATCTTCAAAATTCTGCAGACGCAGGCGGAAAAGAGCGGGCTGATTTTCTCCGAAGGCGTTCTCGAATGCCTGCCGGACGGCTTCGGCTTTTTGCGCGCTCCGGAGTATAACTATCTTCCCGGTCCCGACGACGTCTATGTGTCGCCTTCGCAGATCCGCCGTTTCGATCTGCGCACGGGAGACACGGTTTCGGGGCAGATTCGTCCGCCGAAGGAAGGTGAGCGCTACTTTGCGCTGATCAAGGTCGACGCGATCAATTTCGAGCCGCCTGAAGAAGCGCGGAACAAGATTTTCTTCGATAACCTGACGCCGCTCTATCCGGATGACCGCCTCAAGCTGGAGACGGTTCGCGACAACTTCTCCGGACGCGTCATGGATCTGATCACCCCGATCGGCAAGGGGCAGCGCGGTCTGATTGTGGCGCCCCCGCGCACGGGCAAGACGATGCTGCTCCAGAACATCGCCAATTCCGTCACAACCAATCATCCGGAAGTCACGCTGATTGTGCTGCTGATCGACGAGCGCCCTGAAGAGGTCACCGATATGCAGCGTTCCGTGCGCGGCGAAGTGATCAGCTCCACCTTCGACGAGCCAGCCACGCGCCACGTACAGGTCGCCGAGATGGTGATTGAAAAAGCCAAGCGGCTGGTCGAGCACAAGAAAGACGTCGTGATCCTGCTGGACTCGATTACGCGTCTGGCGCGGGCCTACAACACCATCGTTCCGCCGTCCGGAAAAGTGCTCTCGGGCGGCGTGGATTCGAACGCGCTCCAGCGGCCGAAGCGGTTTTTCGGCGCGGCGCGCAATATCGAAGAAGGCGGTTCGCTCACGATCATCGCGACGGCGCTGGTGGATACCGGCAGCCGTATGGACGACGTGATCTTCGAAGAATTCAAGGGCACGGGCAACATGGAAATTCACCTCGATCGCAAGCTGATCGAGAAGCGCGTGTTCCCGGCGATCGACATCAACAAGAGCGGCACCCGCAAGGAAGAGCTGCTCATGCCGCGCGACGAACTGAATCGCGTCTACATTCTGCGGCGCGTGCTGAGCCCGCTTTCGCCGGTCGAAACGATGGAGCTGCTGCTCGATAAACTCGGCAAGACCCGCACCAACAGCGAGTTCCTCGCGTCAATGAGCGGCTGATCGAGCATCGCGGCGGGGACGTGTCAGTTCCCGCCCTCCGCTTCCGGGGCTCCGGCGGCCAGTTCCGATCCGATTTCACCGTGTTTGCCGAAGGTATCGAAGGCGAACCGCAGGAGCTGGCGGAACAGCGGCTGCAGAAATGGCTCGACAGCGGTAATCTGGGCCCGCAGGCGCATCGCCTGGGGCTTTCGCACGTACCACGACCAGCTCTGCTTGCCCGAATGGGCGTAGTCGCGCGCGCTCTGCTCGAAGAGGGTGGCGGCGATCCGCGTGGCTTCGATGTCGCGAATTCCCGAGGCCCGCAGCAGCGCAGCCGTCCGGTCGATCAGCGGAGTGGCCGCCGCGCTGCCGAGGGTGACCGCCGCATCGAACAGATCGGCCGAGCCTGGCGAGATCTCGAGCGCCTTGAGGTGCAGCCCGCGTGCGATGCGATGCACCACCTGCAGGGCCGCGCCACCCGCTGGATCCGCCTCCACGATAATGCGGCCCGGGATCCCGAACTGGCGGGCCACCGCCGTGGTTGCGCCCCTTGTCCGGAACCGCTGCCGGATCGCGTTTTCCATGGAGCAGTCGCAGAAGATCAGCGCTTTTCCACCCCAGTCGATTTCCGCTTCTTCCAGCTGAGCAATGAGATCTTCGGAAAATTCCGGGGGCGAATGGAAGAAGATGCTGTGGGCGCGGCCCAGTTCGTTCGCTGTGCGCACGGGATAGCCGGCCCGGAGAGTGTTGGCAATGCGGCTCGCCACCCTGTAAGAGACGGCGGAAACAGGACCCAGATCGCGTGCTTTCCCGGGCAGGCGCCCGATCAGGCTGGCACTGACCGCGCCCGCTCCAAGAACTCCGTATTTATACCGGGATTCCAATGCCCGCGATATCCTTTGCCCGAAGGTTCTTGATTTTATCGCGGATTCTGGCGGCTTTTTCGAACTCGAATTTACGGGCGGCGTCGCGCATGCTCTGTTCGAGTTCGGCGATGAACTTCTCTCTCTGGTCCGGCGTCATTTCTTCGCCGGTCTCCTCGGGCTCGACCGGAACGGTCACGTAATCTCCTTCGGCGATCGCGACCAGGCTCATGTCGATGGGTTTGATGACGGATTGCGGCGTAATGCCGTTTTCCGCGTTGTAGCGGAGTTGTGTTTCGCGGCGCCTGGCGGTCTCGTCGATCGCCTGCTTCATGCTGTCGGTGATGACGTCCGCATAGAGGATTGCCTTGCCTTCGAGATGCCGGGCGGCGCGGCCGATGGTCTGAATCAGAGCGCCGCTGGATCGCAGAAAGCCCTCCTTATCCGCGTCGAGAATGGCGACCAGAGACACTTCGGGCAGATCCAGACCCTCGCGGAGCAGATTGATGCCGATGAGAACGTCGTGCTCGCCGCGGCGGAGATCGCGCAGGATCTTGATGCGGTCGAGCGTACTCACCTCCGAGTGCATGTAATTGCACTTGACGCCCACTTCTGAATAGTATTCGGCCAGATCTTCGGCCATGCGCTTGGTCAGGGTAGTGACCAGTACGCGCTGGTTTCTGGCGGCCCGCTCGCGGATCTGGTTCAGCAGGTCATCCACCTGGCCCTTGATCGGGCGAATCTCGATCTCCGGATCCACCAGACCGGTCGGGCGGATGATCTGTTCCACCACGACGCCCTCTGATTTCGTGAGCTCATACGGCCCGGGCGTCGCCGAAACATACACAACCTGATTGACGCGGTGCTCGAATTCTTCGAAAGTGAGCGGGCGGTTGTCGAGGGCGCTCGGCAGGCGGAACCCGTGCGCCACGAGCACCTGTTTCCGCGACCGGTCGCCATGATACATCCCGTGCAACTGCGGGATCGTCTGATGGCTCTCGTCGATGAACATGACGGAGTCGGCCGGCAGATAATCGAGCAGCGTCGGGGGCGCTTCGCCGGGAAGGCGTCCGGAAAAGTGCCGCGAATAGTTCTCGATGCCATGGCAGTAGCCGATCTCCTTGATCATTTCGAGATCGAACATGGTGCGCTGGTGCAGGCGCTGCGCTTCGATCAGCTTGCCCTGCGCTTCGAGCTGCGGGCGCCAGGCTTCCAGTTCCGCCTTGATTGATTCGATGGCCGCTTCCTTCGTGAGCTGCGACATCACGTAGTGCGTCTTCGGATAAATCGGGAGCCGCTGGTAGGTCTGTTTGACCTGGCCGAGCAGGGGATCGATCTGGGAGAGGGACTCCACCTCATCGCCCCACATCTCGATCCGGTAAGCGTTCTCGTCGTAGGTCGGAAAGATCTCGATCACATCGCCGCGCACACGGAAAGATCCGCGCCGGAAATCGTTGTCATGGCGATCGTAAAGGATCTCGACCAGCTTCGAGGTGATCTCTTTCCGCGTGATCTTCTGGCCCTTTTCAAGCATCAGCAGCATGCCGTAGTAGGCTTCCGGAGAGCCGAGGCCATAGATGCAGCTCACGCTGGCCACGATGACGCAGTCGCGGCGCTCGAACAGGGACTTCGTCGCGGCGAGACGCAGGCGATCCAGTTCGTCGTTGATCGTCGCTTCCTTCTCGATATAGACGCCGCTCGACGGAATGTAGGCTTCCGGCTGGTAGTAGTCGTAATAGCTGACGAAATATTCGACTGCGTTGGAGGGGAAGAAGGCCTTGAACTCGTGGTAAAGCTGCGCCGCCAGCGTCTTGTTGTGAGCCAGAACAAGCGCGGGGCGGCCGGCCTTTTCGATCAGCTTGGCCATCGTGAAGGTCTTCCCCGAACCGGTGACGCCCAGCAGAACCTGGTGCTTTTCGCCCTCGTTGAGGCCGTGCGAGAGTTCTTCGATGGCCGTTTTCTGATCGCCCTTCGGAGTGTAGCCGACACCGAGACGGAAGGGCACGGAATCGCTGTAAGGGCGAAGGATATGGGCGGATTTCAGCGCGGCGGACTTCAAGATTCAGGATACCGCCGCAGGCCGGGTCCGGCTGGCGCGGGAGATGAGGGGATGCCGGGGCGCTTTCTACAGCATTGCGCCCCGGAAGGAACATTCGCGTTGTTTTAACTGTATGGTGTGGCCGGCGACCGGAGTTCTCACCTGAATTTTGCCGGGCGTGCGTTGTCACACGGTCCGGCCAACCCGGTCTGAGAAAATGCTCAGATGTTCACTGGAATCATCGAGGAACTGGGGGCTGTCGAGGCACTGGAGCGGACCGGGACCGGCGCGCGCCTTGCTATCCGATGCTCGCTGGTGCTGGCGGATCTCACGGTTGGAGCGAGCATCGCGGTCAACGGAGTCTGCCTGACGGCGGTCGACGTCCGTCGCGACGGGTTTTCCGCGGACCTCGCGCCGGAAACGCTGGAGCGAAGCAACCTCGGGGATCTCCGGACGGAGGACGCGGTGAATCTGGAGCGTCCCCTGAGCCTGCAGACCCGTCTGAGCGGGCACATTGTCCAGGGTCACGTGGACGGCACGGGAGTCCTGGAATCCTTGCGCGATCTGGGGAACGGCAACCGGGAACTCCTGGTGCGGACGCCGGCCAATCTGGACCGGTTTCTCGTCTACAAAGGTTCCATCGCCATTGACGGCATCAGCCTGACGATCGCCGCGATCGAGCGCGGTCTGGTGAAGGTCGCGATTATCCCGCATACTCTCGAGGCGACAAACCTCGGGCGGCGCAAGCCGGGCGACCGCGTGAACATTGAGTGCGATGTGCTGGCGAAACACGTGGCGAAACTGCTCGGAGAACTGACTCTGCCGGGCCGGATATGATCGAGGTATGACTGCGCTGCTGGCGGCCAGGCAGGAGGCCCTGCTCGAATCGCTGCGGGGGATGGGCCGCGTCATCGTGGCGTTTTCGGGCGGCGCGGATTCCGCCTATCTCGCCTGGGCCGCGAAACGGGCGCTGGGTGACGACGCGCTCGCGATTACCGCGGATTCCGCCTCGATTCCGGAGTCGCACAAACGCGACGCCGAGGCGTTCGTTCGCCAGTTCGGCATTCGGCACGAATACGTCGCCACGCGCGAGTTCGACAATCCCGATTACGTCAGGAACGACCCGAACCGGTGCTTCCATTGCAAGGATGAGTTGTTCACTGTGCTCGAAGCCGTCGCGCGCGAGCGCGGATTCTCCACGATTGTTTACGGCGTGAATCAGGACGATCTGGGGGACTATCGCCCCGGCCAGCGCGCCGCCGCCCTGCACAGCGTCAAAGCGCCACTGGTGGAGGCGGGACTGACGAAGGCCGAAATTCGCGAGCTTTCGCGCGAGGCCGGATTGCCCACATGGGATCGCCCCGCGGCGGCCTGTCTGAGCTCCCGGATCCCATACGGAACACCCGTGACCATCGAAAATATCCGGACAGTGGAACGGGGCGAGGAAGAGATGAAAGCTCTCGGTTTCCGCCAGTTCCGCACGCGATTTCACGGCGAGTTGGTGCGGATCGAGATTGCACCGGAGGAACTTCCCCGGGCCCTCGATATGGAAATGGCGCGGCGGCTGACCGCCATTTTCCGGCAACTCGGATACAAATACGTCACGCTCGATCTGGAAGGCTACCGCCAGGGCTCGCTGAACGAAGTGCTGCCGGTGCTCCAGGACGCGGGCCGCTGAAATACGCGGGCAGCGGAAACTCGTCAGACGTCCACTTTGTAGTTGAGTTCGTGCTCGTCGCCGGGCAGACCCCGGAAGCCCCAGTTCGCCAGCGGAGTCTCGAAGATCGTCACTTCGACATCGTCGGGGCCGATCCCGAGACTTTCTTCGAATCGTTTGAACAACAGCCGGATCAATGCCTTTTTCGCCTGCGCGCTCCGGCCCTCGAACATGCTGAACTCGATGATTGTGTAACTTTCCATTCGTCCGGCCCGGTAAAAGAATTCCGAACGATCCAGAAGAAAAAAGCGGTGGGCGCGCTTGTCCGGCGGATACTGGAGGGCCTCCACGACGCAGGAATGAATAACGTCGGAAACTTCCCGGGTACGCGGAGCAAGCAAGTCCCGCAGGCCGAAGATTTTCACCTGAGACATGGTCGCGTCACTCCCCGGGAAGCAGCCTCGCAAACCACTGCTTGGCGAGAGAAAAGTCGGCGGGCGTCAGGTCGTGGCCCGCGTTTTGTATCGCGAAATCGACGCGCGCCCCGGCGGCGGTCAGGAGATGAGCCAGCGATTCGGCGTTGCTCGTCGAAATCAGATGATCGGTCTGGCCAGCGGAGATGAGAACGGGCGCGCCGGCGAGATCCGGCGGCGTATCCGGCGTCACGACGGCGCGCGCGCGCAGCAGGCAGGCCCCGGCAATCACGCCGGGGTGGAGGAGCATCAGGGCCGCCGCCATATTGGCGCCGTTGGAATATCCCAGGGCGTAAAAGCGCGCCGGATCGATCCTGTATTCGTTCGTAATCCGGCGGAGCCATTCGGCGAGGTCCGCGGCGCGACGGCGCACGTCCTCGGGGTCGAATCCCTCGGGGCCCGGCAGCGCGAAGAAGCGCCGGGCGCCATGCTGCAGCACGTTGCCGCGCAGACTCAGAAGCGCCGCGCCGGTCGCAAGAGCCGCGCCAACAGGCGGCAGATCGTTTTCATCGCCGCCAGAGGCATGCAACAGCACAAGCGTTACAGGCAGGCGGCCTGGTTCGAATTTGTGAAAGTAGTCCATCAACGGTACCTTCCGCGCAGGCTGTTCAGGCGGATTCCGGCGAGTTCTCCGAAGGCATGAAGCCCGTTGAGCATGCCGACCTTGCTGCCGTCGGCATGGTTCCAGCGCACCGGCACTTCGGCGATTCCGTAGCCGCGGCGGAAGGCGATGTAAAGCACTTCCACGTCGAAGCCGAACCGCTCCAGAGTCTGCCGCGAAAATATCTCCTCCGCTACATCGCCACGGAAAAGCTTGAAGCCGCATTGCGTGTCGGCGATGGGCAATCCGGTCACGGCGCGCACGGCGGTGTTGAACACCCTGCCCATGATCTCGCGGAAACCCGGCTGATGAACGCCGATGAGAGCCCGGTCAAGCGCGCGCGAACCGATGGCGATTTCGTCTTTGCCGGGCCCGACGGCGTTCCACAGCTTTTCCAGTTCGTCGATGGGAGTCGAGAGATCGGCATCGGTGAACAAACGCCATTCCCCGCGCGCTTCCAGCATGCCGTGCCGGACGGAAAATCCTTTGCCCCGGTTGCCGGGGTTCGAGAGCACACGGACGTTCGGATGGGTCTTCGCGTACGCCGTCGCCACGGCGAGCGTGCCGTCGGTCGAACCATCGTCCACGACCAGAATTTCGTGAAAGGCCCAGATATTCCGGCAGAAATACTGAGTGATTCGTTCAAGGGTATCGGGGAGCCTGGCCTGTTCGTTATAGGCAGGAACGATGATGGAGATTGAGCGGGTCAAAATCAGGATTGGTGTGACGAAGAATTATAATAGCGGGTTCCCACACAGGAGAGTCACTATTGTCGCTGGAAGACGAGTTGTTTGAACAGCGCGCGGCGCGCGTGCGCGAGATCGAAGCCCTGGGATACAGGCCTTTCGGCAAGCGCTACGATTTCACCTGCACGATTCCGGATGTCGTCGGGCAGTACGGCGGAAAGACGGCCGAAGAACTGGTTCCGGAGATCCGGATGAAGCTTGCCGGGCGCATCCAGACCATCCGGCGGATGGGCAAGGCCGGCTTCATGCACATCCAGCAGAACGGTGCGCGGCTGCAGTGCTATGTGCGCAAGGACGCGGTGAGCGAACGGGATTACCAGCTTTTCGGCCTGCTCGATATCGGCGACATCGTGGGCGCCGAAGGGTATCTGTTCCGTACACGCACGGGTGAGCTGAGCCTGCATGTGGAAAAACTGGAATTTCTTTCGAAGACGCTGCTCGCCATGCCCGAGAAGTGGCACGGTCTCGAAGACGTCGAAATGCGGTACCGGCAGCGGTATCTGGACCTGATCGCGAATCCGGAGAGCCGCGGCGTGTTCCTCACGCGGGCGAAGATCATCGCGTCCCTGCGCCGCCAGCTCGAAGAGCGGGATTTCATCGAAGTCGAAACGCCGATGATGCAGCCGATTTACGGCGGCGCCGCGGCCAAACCGTTCGTGACGCACCACAACGCGCTGGATATCGATTTATATCTGAGGATTGCGCCCGAGCTTTATCTCAAGCGGCTCATCGTGGGAGGCCTCGAAAGGGTTTACGAGATCAACCGGAACTTCCGCAACGAAGGCATTTCGACGCGTCACAATCCGGAGTTCACGATGATCGAGTTCTATCAGGCGTACACCGACTATCGCGGCCTGATGGACCTCAGCGAGGAACTGCTCCGGCAGGTCGCGATCGACGCCACGGGCGGAACCATCGTC
>CAZXCO010000343.1:0-2005 GCA_964639095.1 uncultured Solibacteraceae bacterium | reverse complement strand
GGTCTTCGGCGGCACTGCGGAGGAGCGGCGGACAGCTATTATGGCGCTCGATCCGGAGAAGCGCATGAAGGTTCTGGCGGTCGTGGGCGACAACGTCGTCGAGGGTCTGCCGGAATTGAAAAAAGAGCGGGACGAAGCGCGCAAGAAGCAGCAGGAGGATCGCATGATGCAGATGCGCCGTTTGCGTCCACCGCCGAACGAACTTCTCGGCCCGCAGGATGCGGCCATCGCACAGCGCGGCTCTTTCGAGCAGCGCGCCGCGCTTTTTGCCTCTCTGCCGCCCGACAAACTGCGGAAAGTGGCCGCATCTCTGCAGCCTGACGCGCTCGCCGGCTGGCCGGAACTGCGCCGCATCAGCATGATGTCGCGCCAGCCGCAGCAGGTCGTCCTCACCGATTTGCGCAACGCCCGGCTCTATCGCGCCATCTACTCCAACCGCCAGCTCGAAGAGGTCCTGACCGATTTCTGGTTCAACCACTTCAACGTATTCGAAGCGAAAGACCGGGCCCTTTCGATGTTGACCAGCTACGAGCGCGACGCCATCCGCCCGCATGTGCTCGGAAAATTCAAGGATCTGCTCCTTGCCACAGCGCGCCATCCGGCCATGCTTCTCTATCTCGATAACTGGGAATCGATGTCGCCTGACGTGTTCCAGGTCGGCCCGTTCGCGCCCGGCCCCTTCGGCAACGGTCAGCCATTCCTCAACCGCCTGGCTCATGGATTGAACGAAAACTATGGCCGCGAACTGCTGGAACTCCACACGCTCGGGGTCAATGGCGGCTATACCCAGCAGGACGTCATTGAAGTCGCCCGGTGCTTCACGGGCTGGACCATTCGCCAGCCCAACCGGAAGCCAGAGTTCGCCTTCGCCTCATTCATGCACGATCCAGGCGAGAAGACCGTGCTCGGGCACAGGATCCCTGCCGGGGGCGGCGAAGAGGACGGGCTCGAGGTCAACGATATTCTCGCGCATCATCCGTCCACGGCCCGATTCATCTCGACGCAACTGGCTCGCCGCTTCGTCGCCGACAATCCCCCACCCGCCCTGATCGACCAGATGGCCCGCACATTCCTGCGAACCGACGGCGATCTGAGGGCGGTGCTGGAAACCATGTTCACGTCGCGTGAATTCTTCTCCGGAGGGGCGCGGCAGTCGGGAATCAAATCTCCGCTCGAAGTGGTGGTCAGCGCCGTGCGCGCTCTCGACGCGGATGTTTCCGACGCGTTCCCGCTGGGCCAGCGGATCGGGCAGATGGGCGAGCCTCTTTACGCCAAAGAAGCACCGGCCGGCTACAAAGATACGGCCGAGGTCTGGCTCAGCACCGCCAATGTGATGGCGCGTATCGATTTTGCCGACGCGCTCGCGCATAACCGGATACCGGGCGTGAAAGTCGACACAGCCCGATTTGCGAACCAGGATGCTGGAACGATTTTCCGCGCTTTGCTCGGCCGCGATCCCTCCGCCTCCACGATGGAGGCCATTGCCGGCGCCGCACAGGAGCCACTCGCGACGATCGCTGCGCTCGCGATCAGTTCACCGGAATTTCAGAGAAGGTAGGTGGCTATGTTGACAAGACGCATCTTCCTGCGCGACTCCGCGATTGTCATGGCGGGCGCGGGCTCGGCTCCCTTCTGGCTCGGTCGTGCGGCCGCCGCGGCGGAAGAGAGACGAAAAGTTCTCGTGGCGATCTTCCAGCGTGGCGCCGCTGACGGCCTGAACATCGTGGTGCCCGTGGGCGAAAAGCGCTATTACGAACTTCGCCCGAATCTCGGAATTCCCGCCAGCACAGCCATCGCGCTCGACGGACGTTTCGCGCTGAACCCGATCCTGCAGCCGCTGAAACGGCTGTGGGACGACAAGCTTCTCGCGATTGTCGAAGCGACGGGATCGCCCGACCCCAGCCGCTCGCATTTCGACGCGCAGGACTATATGGAATCGGGCACTCCAGGCGCCAAACGCGACGGCTGGCTGAACCGCGCGCTGCCCGTGGAGGGCGCGCGCACG
>CAZXCO010000342.1:0-2176 GCA_964639095.1 uncultured Solibacteraceae bacterium | reverse complement strand
GGCCGGTTTCGGTGAGCAGGTCGTTCCAGGCCTCGCAGCAGGCATCGATGATCTCGGCGGTGCCGGCGAACACGCGGTGGGTGAGGCGGCTGTCTTTGAGATAGAGCCAGAGCCTCTCGATCGGATTGAGTTCGGGGCTGTAGGGCGGCAGGAAGACGGGCGTGATGTTGTCCGGCACGACGAGATCGTCGGCAATGTGCCAGCCGGCCTTGTCCATCAGCACGACGGCGTGCGCGCCGGGGGCGACGGCCTGGGCGAGTTCGGCGAGAAAGAGGTTCATCGCCTGGGTGTCGAGCCGGGTCATCACCAGCGCCACACCGGCATCGCGCGCCGGGCACACCGCGCCGATGATCCAGACCGAGCGGTGGCCGAAGTCGCGCCGCCCGCGTGGCGTATGGCCGCGCTGCCACCAGATGTAGCCGGTGCGGCCAGTCTGCCCGACCCGCGCCTCGTCCTGGCTCCACAGCTCGAAGCGCTCAGCGTCCGGGTGGGCCGCGACGATCTCCTTCAGACGCGCGGCGAACCCCCTTTTTTGAAGGCTTCCTGCGCCTTCGGGTCAGCTTTCGGGTGCAACGGACGGGTCTTGCGATGCGACAGATCGAGCGACCACAACAGCCGCAGCATCCCCGTCTCGCTGTAACTGACGCCCCAGCGTTCCTCGACTACCCGGCACAGATCGACGATCCGCCAGCGCTCGACCCCGTCAGCCGCCGGGTCGGGGCCGCGCAGCACCAGCGCCTTCAACGAGGCCATCCGACCCTCGCTCAGCTTGGGCGCGCGTCCCGGCAAGGGGCGGTTGGGCAAGGGGCGGTTGGACAGCCCGGCGATCCCTTCGGCATTGTAGCGGCGCACCCAGTCGCGCAGCGTCTGCCGGTCCATCCCCGCCAGGCGTGCTGCGCTCGCCCGGTCCATTCCTTCCAGCGCGTTCGCGATCGCGATCAGCCGGGCGCTGATCCGACCGTCGCGTTCCCGCCGCGCTCGCCGCCGCAACTCGTCAGCCGCAATATCTTCCCGGATCGCCAGAGCAGGCATTGTGGTTCTCCCCCACCACAGACCACAAAATCTGCTCTCTCAAGAATCACACAACCGCAAACCTTGCAACCGATCCCGCGAGTCAACGCTTATTCAGATCAGTATAATCCGCGCAATTCAAATCTGAAACTGAAGCCATTGCATTTTCGGTCACGGAGACGGTCAGGCGTGAGAAGCACGTTCTGACTGATGCAGAGCGTGCCAAGGAAGAAGCCTGGCAACGAAAGCGTGACCGTGCATCACGGCTGAATTCTTGGGACAATGTATTCTTCGATAAGCCGCAATTTCCAGAGTGGGATTTCCATCCGACCGGCCAGCTCTCATTCGAGCTTGAGCAGGTCTACGTCTTTGGGAGAGGGAGCTCTCCACGACGCAGCTTCCGCGATGCGAAAGTCCAACGGCTTGAAAATATGGCCAGTGACATTGCTGTGGGTCTTGCAGTGCTCGCTGCAGCGAAGACGGAACAACGTCTCAGGCGCGGGGCGGAGCAGCGAAAGATCGAGGAGGAGCGGCAGCGACGCGAACTGGCGGCGCGCATCAAGCACATCGAAGATCGTCGAACTGCCGGACTTGGGGCAATCCTAGCCGAACTCGCTGAACTCGATCGGCTGCGTAGCCTCATCGCCATGCTGATAGCAGAGATTCCGGCCGAACCGGCGCCGCGTCTGACCTGACGGCTCAGTCGCAGGATCTGTCCTCCATTTGATAAAGTGCGAGTTATCGTAGTTGAGTTACGATAACGGCAACAACATCAAACGACCCTATCTGCGCCCAGCTTGCGCAGGGTGTGCCGCGCAACGGTAGGGGAACAGTGTGGCGACGGAATTTGCGCTCTTCGCACTACTTATATGAGGTTTATATAGCACGAAGATTACAATTTCTCTCGTCATTGGGGGCTTCCGTTTGCATCCCGTATCCGCGCGCGCCTTCAAAGACAGGGTTTCCGATGGTACAACTCCTCGGGTTCCTCAGCCCGCAATCCGAGGAGTTGTACCATCGAGCCCTCCCTCAAGACGTTTGTTTCCAAAAGCGTGTTGGGAGGGTGATTTGTAGCCCGTCGGCACGCTTTTTACGACCGATCGGGCCCTGTCAGAAACATGTCTACATTCTTCTGACGGGGCGCTGGTCGCCATCCTCAGATACT
>CAZXCO010000341.1:0-2844 GCA_964639095.1 uncultured Solibacteraceae bacterium | reverse complement strand
GAAGCAACTTTCAATGTTACCCCGGCGGATGGCCCGCGACGTGCTTCCCAGCAACACCGTGAGGTTCCCGACCGTCCTGCTGCCGTTATGTATCTGGAGTGCCGGATTCCTGAACTCGGGCGGGGCTCTGGCGCAGTGCGCGTCCCCGACGGAGGAACCAGTCACGGCCCGCGAAAGGCTGGACTGGTTCGCACAAAGCACCGTTGGACCAGCAACTCTGGCCGGGGGTGTGATCAGCGCCGGATTCGGAACCCTCATCAACAAACCGCGCGAGTATGGCCCGCACTGGGACGGATTCGGCGAGCGGTATGGCATGCGTCTGACCGGCGTTGCGACCAGCAACGCCATGGAAGCGGGGCTCGGAGCCGTCTGGGGCGAAGATCCCCGCTACTACCGCGCGGGAACCAACGCGCGCTTCGGAACGCGAATCGGACACATCGTGAAATGGACCTTTGTGGCGGCGCACCGCGACGGTTCCGTGAGGCCGGCCTGGGCCCGTTTCGCCGCGATACCCGGTAACAATTTCCTTTCCAATACCTGGCGTGAGCCAAGCGAGGCCACCGCGACCATGGCGCTCGAGCGGACCGGTCTGGGCTTTCTGGCAAGAATGGCAGGGAATACGTTTGACGAGTTCTGGCCGGACGTGAAGCAGAAGATTTTTCATCACCGCTAGCCCGAATCCGGCGAGAATGAGTCATGTCACGTTCCGTGGATTTTCGATATGTCACTATCGGACGGGTCGCGGTGGGCGCCAATTCCTGGGGCGCCGCGGCCGTTGGCGCTCTCGCGGCCGGAGCCGTGGCCATGGGAGCCATGGCAATCGGGAGACTGGCGATCGGCCGGCTCGCGGTGGGCAGGGCGAAATTCAAGTCGCTTTCGATCGACGATTTGAATGTAAACCGGCTGCAGGTAGCCCGACTTACGGTGACGGAGCAACTGCAGCACACCGGAAGCCCCGCCGTTGGCGTCGCGGCCGGCTCGAACGGCTCCGCGTGAGCCCCGGCTCCGGCCCAAAGTTGTTCTGTACGCATCGAGACGCCTGTCTCAGGAATTGATGCGGATTGCGCTGGTGCATTACTGGCTGCTTGGCTCGAGAGGCGGCGAGAAGGTCCTCGAAGCCATCTGCCGGATGCTGCCGGACGCCGATATCTTCACGTTGTTCTACGATCCGGCGCGGGTTTCGCCGCTGATCCGGTCGAGAAATGTTCACGCTTCGTTCCTGAATCCGCTGAAGCGCGTTCATCGCGGCCTTCTGCCTCTGATGCCGATGGCCCTCGAAGCCTTCGACCTGCGGTCTTACGACCTGGTCATCAGCAGCGAATCCGGACCGGCGAAAGGAGTGCTGACCTCCGCCGCAAGCCGGCATCTTTGCTATTGCCACACGCCGATGCGCTATCTCTGGGAACTCTATCCGGTGTACCTCAACGAATTCGGCGCCAGCGCCCTGAAGCGCGCGCTGATGGTACCGGTTGCCAGTTATCTCCGGACCTGGGACTTCGCCAGCGCGGCGCGTGTCGACCACTTCATCGCCAACAGCTGGAACGTCCGGCGCCGCATCTGGAGAACCTACCGGCGGAAGGCGAAGGTGGTGTATCCGCCGGTGGCCGTCGATTCCTTCCATCACGAGAGGTCCGGCGGATACTTTCTCGCAGTCGGGGAGCTGGTGGCTTACAAACGGTTCGATTATGCGATCCGGACCTTCGCCCACACCGGGCGCAGGCTGAAAGTGGTGGGCGACGGCCCCGAGTACCGCGCGTTGCGGAGACTGGCCGCCCCCAATATCGAGTTTTGCGGGCGCGTTTCCGATGAGGAACTGCGGACCCTATATGCCCGCTCGGCGGCCCTCGTCATGCCCGGAGAAGAAGACTTCGGCATGACGATGGTGGAGTCCCTCGCGAGCGGAAAACCGGTCATCGCCTACGGGAAGGGCGGCGCAGTCGAGATTGTGCGCGAAAAATGCGGAGTGCTCTATCCCGAATCCACGGAAGCGGGACTCTCCGAAGCGCTGCGCACCTTCGATCGCATGGAGCCTGCATTCAACCCGCTGTATCTGCGGGCGGCGGTCGAACATTTTTCGGAGTCCGTCTTCGAGCAGGAGTTTGGTGCGGCGCTGGCGGGCGCCGTCGGGCCCGCTTTACCGCTGAACATCCCGCAGACCGAATTTACAACCTGTTTACAAGTCCCTCACGACACTCCGAGCGCCCGGCCACTATGATTCGGGCATGGCAAATCAAGTTCCTGCGTGCAGGGAGCTCTACCGCACGGCTCAGGAATGTCCGGAAGCTCTGACGGACGAAGAAGTGATGCTCGTACTGTGCGATTCGAGCGCCGATCTCGGCAACCGGCTCTTCAGTGAAATCTTCCGTCGTTATCATGTGCGCGTGACGGCCTGGTGTTTTCGCCTGACGCGGAACCGCGGCAGGGCCCTCGACCTCGCGCAGGAAATTTTCTTCAAGGCATACCGGCACCGGCACGGCTTCCGTGGAGATTCGAGATTCTCGACATGGCTCTATGTCATTACGCGGAACCACTGCCTGAGTTCGCTCAAAAAGCTCGCGGACCCCGTCGAAACGGGCGAGACGGTGCCGCTTCGACTGCAGGACTGTTCGGTTCCCCGCCCCGATGTGCTGATGGAACGGAGACAGCGGCAAAAGGAGATGTGGGAGATGATCGGGGCCGTGCTGGAACCGATGGAAGCGCGGGTCATGGCGCTTCATTATGGCTACGAACTGCCCCTCGCGGCGATCACGCGCCAGCTTGCGCTGACCAATCCCAGCGGCGCGAAGGCGTATATCGTGAATGCACGCCGCAAGCTCAACGTGATGATCAAGCGCCGTGCGTTGC
>CAZXCO010000340.1:0-2332 GCA_964639095.1 uncultured Solibacteraceae bacterium | reverse complement strand
GGCAGGTTATACGGTTGCGATCAAGATCTTCATGTTCGTGATCCTGCCCTCCTGGGGGCTTTCGAATTCCGCCGCCACCCTGGTAGGCCAGAACCTCGGGGCGCTCAAGCCCGACCGCGCTGAAAAAGCGGTTTACCAGACCGGACGATATACGAGCTGCTATATGGGCGCCATCGCCATCGTGTTCCTGGTCTTCGCGCGGCCGCTGGCGGCGTTTTTCACGTCGGATGCCGCCGTCCAGACCGTCGCGGCGAACTGCCTGCGCTTTATCAGCGTGGGAAACATCTGCTACGCGTGGGGCATGGTTCTGGTGCAGGCCTTCAACGGCGCAGGCGATACGCGCACGCCCTCCTGGATTAACTTTTTCTGTTACTGGTGCTTCCAGATTCCGCTGGCGTGGACGCTCGCCGTGGCGCTGCGCGCCGGGCCGCGCGGCGTCTTCGCCGCCATACCTCTGGCCGAGACCGCCATGACGGTTTCCTCGCTGGTTCTGTTCCGGCGCGGCGCATGGAAGCGGAAAACGATCTGAGTCGCGCTCCCGATATGTTTCCGGGACGCCGCCCTCGTACGCCTGCGCTACCATCTTGCGGTGAACTTCCGTAAATCGACGGCGGCATACGAACGCTGGCTCTCGCATCAACTGGAAATCGTGCCGGAAGACATCGAGCACAAGCACCGGCTGATGCGCCAGGCGATCTTCCCGTTCTTTCGTGCCACGTTCTACCGCTGGGCCGAACTCTGGCCGGAAATCTGCCCGGAGTGCGCCGGCGCTCCCGCGCTGCTGGCCGCAGGAGACCTGCACGTCGAAAATTTCGGCACCTGGAGAGACATCGAGGGCCGGCTGATCTGGGGCATCAACGACTTCGACGAGGCCTCGCGCATGCCTTACACCATTGATCTCGTTCGCCTGGCGACCAGCGCCCATCTGGCCATCGAAACGGAACAACTGGAAATCGCCCGCCGCGACGCCTGCAACGCCCTCCTCGCCGGACACCGGGAATGTCTGGAGTCGGGCGGGCGTCCCTGGGTGCTCGGCGGTGAACATCCATGGTTGTATGAAATGGTCAAGCCCAGCCTGCGCGATCCGCCTCTCTTCTGGAGAAAACTGGAATCGCTGCCCTCGCATACCGGCCGCGTGCCGGGCAGCGCGCGCCGCGGTCTTCAGAGAATGATGCCCCGCGCCAAAGGCCGCCATTCCGAATGGCGCATCGCGCATCGTGCCGCCGGGCTGGGCAGCCTCGGCCGGCAGCGCTTCGTCGCTCTTGCCCAGTACAACGGCGGCTCTGTTTGCCGCGAAACCAAAGCGCTGGCGCCTTCCGCCTGGGACCGGGCCCGTGGCAGCGCCGCGAATGCCCGGCAGGTGAATTACCAGAAGGCCCTCGATACGGCGGTTCGCGCGCTCGATCCCTTTGTCCGTCTGCAGGGCAGGTGGATCGTCAGACGGCTGGCTCCCGACTGCTCGAAAATAGACCTGGCGTCGTTTCCACGCGAAAAGGATGAAACCAGACTCCTGCACGCCATGGGATGGGAAACCGCCAATCTGCATCTCGGCGCGAAGCGCACCGCCGAGGTTCTCGCCGATTTCAAAAAAAGGCCGCCCGGCTGGCTGCACAAGGCCGCCGCCAGCATGGTCGCCGCGACAAAGCAGGACTGGACCGAATGGCGGAAACCGTAAATCCGGCCGAGGCCCGCATCGATTTGCGGAACGCCCGTCCCTCACGGGTTAGCATGGGAGTGTGACTCTGGCTCTATTTTGCGGCGGACCTCTCCGGCAGTGAATCGATCTCCACTTCTCCCCATTTTCCTGATCGTTCTGGTCGACGTTCTCGGTCTGACGATCATCCTGCCCCTGCTGCCGTTTTACGCGGAAAAGCTCGGCGCGTCCGCGACCGTCGTCGGGCTGCTGATTTCCGCCTATGCCTTCTGCCAGTTGATCGCCGGCCCCATCCTGGGCAGAATGTCCGACCACATGGGGCGCAAGCCGCTGCTGATTCTCAGCCAGTGCGGCACGTTCATCGGCTTTCTCGTTCTCGCCTCCTCCGTTTCTCTCTGGATGGTCTTTCTTTCGCGGATCATCGACGGCCTCACCGCAGGCAACCTTTCCCTCGCGCAGGCCTACATCGCCGACGTAACCACGCCGGAGAACCGCGCGAAATCCTTCGGCGTGATCGGCGTCGCTTTCGGGATCGGCTTCCTGATCGGACCCGGTATTTCGGGCTACCTCGCCCAGTTCAGCTACGTGTATCCGATTCTGGCGGCGGCCTGTCTTTCCGCATTGAGCATCGTTTGTACCGCCACGCTGTTGCCGAAAGCCGAACCGCACGCCGACCAG
>CAZXCO010000339.1:0-2548 GCA_964639095.1 uncultured Solibacteraceae bacterium | reverse complement strand
GACAGGTGTTCGCGCTGGTCCTGATCCTGCTGCTCGGCGGCGTCAATTATCTCGGCGTCCGCGTCGGCGGCGATGTGCAGGTCGCGGTCACGGCGGTCAAGGTGTGCCTGATCGGCTTCGTGATTCTGGCAGGCCTTTTCTATTCGCAACCCGCCGCTGCGGTTCCGGCCACCCCGCTGCCGGCCACACCGCCTGCATTCGCAGGTTTCATCGCCGCACTCGTCGCCGCGCTGTGGGCCTATGACGGTTGGAATAACGTCGGCATGGTGGCGTCGGAAGTCAAACACCCGCAAAGGAACCTGCCGCTCGCGCTCATCGGCGGCACGATCAGTGTGATCGCGATTTATATGCTCGCCAATTGGGCGTATTTCCGCGTTCTTTCTCCGGGAGATGTAGGCGCGAACAAGCTCGTGGCAGCGGAAATGATGCAGCGCGTCAATGGATCGTTCGGGGCGAGCGCCGTTTCGATCGCGGCGATGATTTCCATCTTCGCCGCCCTGAACGGCTCCATCCTGACGGGGGCTCGCGTGCCATACGCGGCCGCGCGCGACGGACTCTTCTTCCGCGCGGCAGCACGCATCCACCCTGCCTTCCGGACTCCCGGCGTCTCGATTTTAATGCTCAGCGCCTGGTCGTCGCTGCTGGTGCTCTCGGGGAAATACGAAGAACTGTTCGATTTCGTCATTTTCGGAAGCTGGATCCTCTATGCCATGGCCACGGCCTCGGTTTTTGTGCTGCGACGAAAGCGTCCCGACCTGCCGCGCCCTTATAAAACCTTTGGCTATCCTGCCGTTCCATTTTTGTTCCTCGCCGGCGCCACGGTGCTCGAAATCAGTACCCTGTGGACAAAGCCGCGCGAATCGATTGCAGGAATTGTCTTGATTTTGTTGGGATTACCGTTCTATTTTTATTGCAGGAGCCGCGCTTCCGCTCCTTATTCCCGTTCTTCGGGTACCATCGTCGAGTCCGGTTCTGGTACGGAATAATCACTTTTCGTTCCGAAATCAGAACATAGCTCTTGATTTGCCCTCCTGCGCCGAGTGAGAATCTTAGCTGTACTGTTGCTGGAATGCTTCTGATGTTCCGCATGTGGAACGAGGATGTACCAGGAAAGTGCAATCCCGGAACAGAAACAGGAGACACCCATGGACGTTTCGAAAATTCTGGAAGAATTACGCCAGGAACGAGAGCAGTTGGAAGAAGCTATTTTGAGTCTGGAGCGGCTGGCGCGGGGACGCGGCCGGCGCCGGGGAAGGCCGCCATCATGGATGGTGGAGGCCAAGAAGCGCGGCAGACCGGCAGGCAGCAAGAACAAAGCTCCTTCCAAAGTTGTCGGACAGGCGAAGACTTCGTCAGCCGCGGCTTAACAGCCTTTGCATCGCTCCGGGTTGCGCACGCCGCGTAGAGGGGATTCGGAAATACCGGCGGGCAGGGCTTCGGCTCCGCCCGCCGGCTCCGGCACTGCCCGGAAACCGACCACTCGGACCGGAATCGTGCAGACGCTGACTTATTGATAAAGAAGGAATTTCCGGCGCCGTTCCAGAAATTCCGGCACTCCCGCGTTGGCAGCCGGCCACGCGTCTCTCCCACTCGCCAGAGCTCCCAACACTCCACCGCTTCCAATCAGATCCCGGTTCACATCGAGCGCCGTTTCCTTTGGGTAGAGTGTCTTCAGTGTGGCCGCCAGGCCCAGTCCCAGCCGCGCCGCCGAAAATAACTCGCGGTTCGTGACGACAAAATGCACCCCTTCAATTTTCTTCCCGCTGAAATTCGATGAAGAAGGCATAAATTCGACCGGATAAAATCTCACGCCGGGAATATTCAGTATTTGTAAGTGTTTTGTGAGATCCATACCCCGGATCCAGGCCGCGCCAATTTCTTCGAAGGGCGTATCCGTACCTCGCCCAACCGAATAATTTGTCCAGTGTTCCAACAGCGCGATACCCGGATAAAGGAGCGCTTCGTCCAGACTCCGGATGTTGGGTGACGGATTCACCCACGGCAGCCCGGTAGCGTCGAACCAGTCCCCACGATGCCATCCCGTCATCCGGATCACGTGCAGATCCAGATGCAGTCCATTGGTTTCGTTCATGAGACCGGCCAGTTCGCCGACGGTCATTCCATGCCGCAGCGGCAAGGGGAACGCGCCGGTAAACGATAATTTATCGGGGTCGAGCATCGGGCCTTCGACATGTTCGCCGGTAATCGGATCCGGGCGGTCGAGCACATAAAACGGGATTTTTGCTTTTGCTGCTTCTTCCATGGCATAGAGCAGCGTCGACTCATAAGTGTAAAAGCGCACGCCCGCGTCCTGAATATCGAAGACCAGGGCGTCGAGGCCACGCAGCATTTCCGGAGTCGGGCGCCGCGTTTTTCCGTAGAGACTCCAGACTTTGATGCCGGTTTTTGCGTCGACGGAATCCGCCAGATTGTCGCGGTCTTCCGTCCCGGCCAGCCCATGCTCGGGTGCGAACAGGGCCGCGACGTCAATGCCGGCCGCTTTCATGACATCCACGTTGCGCCTGCGTTCGCGATCGATGCCGGTTTC
>CAZXCO010000338.1:0-3484 GCA_964639095.1 uncultured Solibacteraceae bacterium | reverse complement strand
CAGCTCGCTCGCCCACTATCGCGTGGCGCAGGTCTTCTTCCTGCGGCACAACTATCAGTCTTCGGCAAACGAATTTCGCGCGGCGCTGGATGGCGATCTCAATCCGAAATGGCTCGAAGTCTGGTCGCACATTTATCTGGGTAAGATTTTCGACATCAGCGGACAGCGGGAGCGCGCGGTGAACGAATACACGCAGGCCCAGCGGACGCGTGACAACTCGCAGGGCGCGCAGGATGAAGTGGCGAAATACCTGCGGACGCCGTACAAGACCCAGACCAAAGAAGCAATTTAGTTCAAAACAAGTCCGGCACGGCCTCGGCGTCGAGGGCATCGAGAAACGCCTTCAGCAGAGCGATCTTCGGCTGCGCGAGTGCGCGGGCCGTCTCCAGACGAATCTCTCGCGGCAGGGTTTCCAGCGCTTTCCGCAGCGTCCCGGCCGCTGCCGTAAAGGTCGGGAACCGCGTGTCGCGACCGATCTTGCACGCCGTGCGCAGGATCCCGATTGCGCCGAGTTGTTCCAGAATGTCCGCATCCCGCAGGATCACGCCTTCGATCGTCGAAGGCGATGCTGTGCTCTGATGCGTGCGGATTGCTTCCACTACAGCGTCCACGCGTTCCTCGGGAAATCCGGCTTCGCGCAGCAGCGCCGGCGCCCTCTCGATCGCATATGCGACGTTATCCCACGCTGCAAGTTTCTCGGGATCTTCCGGCCGGGGGCCGGTAAAGACGCCGAGATCGTGCAGCCAGGCGGCCGCATAGAGGACATCGTCGTCATACTCCTGCCCGGCAGCGATTCTCTGCGCCAGCGCATAGAGCCTCGGCTGATGGCCGAATTTCTCGACCGGCTTCGCTTCACGCCGGATATAATCCGCAATCGCCTGACGGAAGTCAGACATCGAGTTCTCTCCGGCAGTCCGCGACCGTCACGTTTTTCCAGTAGCGTTCGAAATTTTCGCGTCCCGTGAAAGAGCGTGTCAGCATGCGATCGATATAGAGAACGCCGTCGAGGTGGTCGATTTCATGCTGCAGAATGCGCGCGTACCAGCCGCGCGCTTCGATGGTGACCGGTTCGGCGCGCTCGTTCAGGCATTCGACTTTCACGGTCAGCGCCCGCGGAACGATTGCGGTGAAGCCGGGCAGGCTGAGACATCCTTCGAAAAACTCCACGTTGCCTGGCACCAGCGTCAGACGCGGATTGATGATGACCTGAGGCGCCACCGCGGTTCGCAAGGAAGCCTCCGCGTGCTCGTGCGCAATCCTGTCGATGTATTCCTGGCGATCTTCGATCACCGCCATCCGCAGGGGAACCCCGATCTGCGGCGCCGCAAGACCGACACCTGGTGCGGCCCGCATTGTCTCGAACATGGAGCCGATCAAATCCTGAATCGGCGCGGAGAGGATCTGTTCTCTGGTCAGATCGTCCGCCCGGCGCCGGAGCACAGGCTCTCCGGCCTCAAAGAGTTTCAGAACCATGGAGTTCTCCGCGTGAGTCCACGACATATTGGAAGCCCCGCAATTCCTGCACGATGCCGCGTAAATTTGCGTGACATGACATTTGTGACTCCTCCTAACTCATTCATAACAGAGACCTTCCAATGGCATTATACGTGCTTATTCGTTCGCTTGGGACACCGACTGGACCTGTCCCGGAACGGAGAACTCAATAAGAATGCTTGGATGGATGATCGTCTTCGCCCTCATGACCACACTCACGGGAGTCCTGACGGTCTCAACAGGTCCACTGGCAGATTTCCTCTCGACGAAAGTGGCCACGTTCGTTTTCGCCGTCCTGTTCCTCGTGAGCCTTTTGACAAGCCTTGCGCGCGGGCGGGCCTGAGGAGCCCGCTGGCAGCGCATGAAAGCCAGGCCGGTTCGAATCGTCTTAGCTTTTTATCCTTCCGAAGAGGGTCCGTCCGAGCGCGTCTGGAGGTCTCTCCAGGCAATAGCACGTGTCGGTGTGATTCGTGCGGACACGCAGGCGATCCCCGATCTCTGTGAACATTATTCCGCTCTGCGCCTCGAAGGAGAGGTACTCCTGTGCGCGGAGACACCACCGGAGAATCTGGAGAACGTTGTCCGCACGCTGCGGCTCTCGGGGTCGCCGGCCATCTTCGTGGTGCGGCCGGAACTGGGCGCTGCGTGCGAAACCGAGCCGGAGACCGCGGCGGCCGAGCCTCCCCAGCGTGAGCCACTGACCCGTACTTCCATTCTCGCTCGATTACAGAAGTACCGATCCGAGCTGCAGAGCGCCCGGCAGGATCTGGTGGATGCGAACCGCCTCGATCACGCGCTCTCTCCGGCTGCCGAATGGATCCTCGATAACTCCTACCTGGTTCACACCCAGATCAACGAGATCGAGCGGCACCTGCCCCGGGATTCCGTCTGGGCGACGGTCCGCAACGGCCACGGCGATGTTTACGGCGTTGCGCGCGAACTCTCGGCGAGCGCCGACTATATCGTCACCGAGGCGTCCATCCGGGAATGTCTCCGGCACTGCCAGACGCCGCTTCCTTTCACCATCGCGGAACTGTGGGCCTTCCCCCTGTTCCAGCGGATGGCGCTGATCGAAGCGTTGACCAGGCTCGCGGCCAGTGTGAATCGCGGCCAGCAGCTGCGGGAACTGGCTTATCTCTGGGCGAACCGCCTCGCGAGCAGCACTCGTTCCGGCGAAGGCGCCTTCGATGCCATGCTGCATCGTCTCGAAGCAGAGCCGATCGCCCGGCAGCCGCATTTCGTAACCGCTCTGGCGGAGCGGCTTCAGGATGAAGAGGCCGCGCTCGGTCCGGCGCAGCAGTGGATCGAAGAACGTTTCGGGCAGTCGCTGGTCGAAGTCGTCAGAAGGCTTCACACGCGCGAGGCTGCCCAGACTGTCTCGACTTCCAACGCGTTCGGAAGTCTTCGGTCGCTGGCGCGGCTCGACTTCAAGAGCATCTTCGAAGACGTCAGCCTTGTCGAAGCAGAACTGCGGCGGGACCCTGCGGGCATCTACGCGGAAAGCGATTTTCAGACGCGCGACAGAAGCCGGCGCAGCGTCGAGAAACTCTCGCGTCACAGCGGCCTCGATGAGATCGAGGTGGCCAGACGAGCAGTCCAGATGGCGCGCGAAGCCTCCGACCCGCACACCGGCCACGTCGCGTATTACCTGCTTTCCGACGGTCTGGCTCGCCTCGAGAAGGACACCAAAGCCCGCATTCCGTTCAGCACCCGCATGAGCCGCGGCGTATCGCGGTACGCCACCCCGGTCTATCTGACGGCAATCATCGGCCTGACGGCGTGTTTCACGGTTGTGTCCTGGCTGCTCGCGCGCGAAGCCGGCGTTCACCAGTTCGCCATTCTGGCGACTTTGACGGCGCTCTCAATCTTTCCCCTGAGCGAACTGTGCGTACAGATTGTCAACGCGTTCGTGATTTCGCTGCTGCCGCCCGATCCATTGGCCAAAATGGATTTCCGGCACGGGATTCCCACCGCCCACGCAACGCTCGTG
>CAZXCO010000337.1:0-2708 GCA_964639095.1 uncultured Solibacteraceae bacterium | reverse complement strand
ACTAAGCCAGATAGATCGAGATTACGTCTCCTGAAGAGCCGGGCGGTCGGAATCGCCCGGCTCTTCGTCTTTTATGACCTTCGCCCAGGTTGCACGGCCCAGCCGGGGCATGGATACTTGACGCCATGGATGCTCGCTGTCGAGCTTTGCCGTATTGGTTGATGCGAAGCCAGACATCGATCCTTCCCGCACTTGGCAGGAGTATTAGCCCGGATTATTCACCAGCCCCGGCGACAGCCTGCTGGAGTACGTCCACACTAACCCGTGCGCTTGTGCATTCTGCATCCTTTGTCACAGGTGATGGTGGGTTGGAGTTCGACGTATTTAGCTTGAACATGAGTATACCGCGGAACTTATCATCCCGCCTGAAGCGAGACGGCTGTGCGAGAGCGAAGCTGCCTCACGTTTTGCGCGGTGAACTCCCTATTGCGGCAGGTGCGGTAGCCAGCGGCGTTCAGGCGGCGGGCGATCTCACGGCTGCGCAGGCCGCGAGAAACCAGTGTTTCGATTTCCGCCAGAATGGCCTTGTAGCGGCTCAGGTCGGTCCAGCGGCCGACGCGGCGAGTCGTTGCGTGGCGTGTCGTGTAGCCGCCCGCCCAATGCAGTTCCAGGCTCAGCCGCTCGCTGCCGTCGCTCGCTACTACGGCTTTTTCCAGCAACAGTTGAACGACGCGGCGTTTGTCGGCGACAGCGACCGACGGCGAATTCCACAACCGCGGCAGGTTCTGCGACAGGTCGAGGATCGAACGACGATCCGTCGCCGACAACGTCGCCGGGCGCGACGCGCGAAACCGATCGTATTCCTCCTCGAGCGTGCGCACCGTTTTCAGCGAGATTTCCCACCGAGTTTCCAGCGTGCGCACCACCAGGCGATTTTCCGGCTCGGCGGCGTCGTACTGGCGGAACGCGCGCTGGGCGTCGTGCCGGGCTCGCTCCAAGCGCAAACGCCAACTGCGATCCAATTCGGCGCGCTGCGATTCAATGCGTTGGCATGCGGCCAGGCTCAGTTCCAAGCTGGCCGGCGCCAGCGCTGCCAGAAGCTGCTCGGTCGCGACGCGCTCGATCTCTTCGCCCGGCAGACTCACACAGGCGGGCTCGCCATAGTCCAACGCCTGACGACCGCATTCGTATCGCAAGTGGGGCGAGTAGTGCGTTTGCATCCGCGCGCCGCAGTTGCCGCAGAACACGCGTCCGGCGAGCAACGAGACATGCTCGCGATGGGGCGAGGGCTCCGGGCCGTGGCGGCGTTGGCTCGACAAACGCTGGAGATTCCGCTCAAACCGTTCCCAATCGATGTAGGCCGGATGGTTCTCGCGCAGAAACACGGCGCAGTCCTGCGGCGCGAGCGCGACGCGGCCGGTTCCGCGACGTCCGGCGACCGCGCGCTGCGGATCGGTCCGACGGCGCCCCCAGGTGAACGCTCCCGCGTAGGCGGGATGCCGCAGAAGATTTCGAACCGTCTCGCGATGCGGTCGGCGCCAAGCGATGGCCCCCGCCTCCGGCCCGCGGATGGGCAGACGCAAGTCGTGGTCGCGAAAGTGACGCAACAAGGCGCTGACGCTGCCGAGCCGTTCGAACTGCTCGAACACCTGCCGCACGGCGTGCTGAACCTGCTCGTCCGGATCGAAGGCCAGCTTGCGATCCGCTCCCAACACATAGCCCATCGGCGCCGCGCCGAGCCACTCGCCTCGCTTCGCCCGCTCCAGCCGTCCGTGCTGCATGCGTTGTTGGATCTGATGCAACTCGACGCCTCCAACCAGTCCCTTGATGGTCAGCACCAGCCGGTCGTTGAAATCCTGCGGATGATACACTCCGTCCTGGTCGGCCAGCAACGTGTCGAACAGGCAACACACCTTGATCAAGCGGCAAATGGTTTCGTCCTCGCGCGACAGGCGGTTGATTTGGAAACCGGCCACGAGACCGACGTGCTGAAGCGCGACCTCGGAGAGCAGCCAGGCGAAATCATCGCGGCCCACGGTCGAGGCGCCCGATTTGCCAAGATCGCCTTCGAGCACTCGGATCCGATCTTCGGGCCAGCCCCATTGCCGGATGCGCTCGCAGAGCCGGCGTTGCGTCGCCACGCTCTCGGGATGCTTGACCTGTTGTTGCGGATGCGATTGTCGGATGTAAACGATGGCCAGCCGGTCGAGATGCCGGGCCTGAATTTTCCGCGGATTCGCAAGTTCAGTCATTGCTCTCCTCCTGTTGCGGCGGGAGGATTGCGTTGCTCAGCATCGCGGCCAAGGCCTGCACGAGTTCGCGCTGAACTGGGAGCGGAACGGCTTTCCAGAGCGGCTGATTCGCCTTCTCGTCCGTCCGGCGGTCGCTCAGAATCCGCGGGGGGAGAGCCCAGTCGACATAAGGAATCCTCCATGATCCAGGGCCGAGATTCGCACCATCGAACCAACTCCAACAGTGCTGAGACCGCAATTATCGGCGTCTCGCCGAGTGTGACAATACGTGTTTTTCGCCTGGCAGATCCCGAAGCGCAAGCGAGGGCGAACGGCCTTCATCGGCTCATACAAACCCGAAGCGCAAGCGAGGCCGAACGGCCTCGGAGGGCCGCCTACCGGCGACCGCCATCCCTCGCTGGCGCTTCGGGTTAGTGTGTACGTACTTCATTAGGCTTTCGCGGAGAGGGGCCGGGCAAGCCCTGACGTGGCTGCGAGGAACGGCCCGCTCTGCGCCGCCGCAGCCGTTTGGCGTTG
>CAZXCO010000336.1:0-3519 GCA_964639095.1 uncultured Solibacteraceae bacterium | reverse complement strand
TCTCTTCAAACGCGGCAAGGAGGACGACGCCGCGGCCCTGATTGAAAAAGGGGAACCGCTCGCGAGCCGCGTTCTCTCGGTCCGGAATCCGACGCTCGCGGCCATGGAAGCAGCGTCCGATCTCGACGAACTCTATGGGCGCATGCTCTTCTCCAACAGGAATTACGGATGGGCGCGCCTGCTGTTCCAGAAGAATCTGGCGCGCTGGAAGAACTGGAAACCGGAGACGCCGGAAACCATCGCCCGGCGCAAAGCCGCGGAATCGGCCATTGCGGAGTGCGACCGGAAAATGTAGCCGGTTCTTAGCGCTGTTCAGGAACCGCGGACCCGGCGCGCGCCAGCACGAAATCGTAATTCGTCGTGCAGAATGGCGGATCAACGCCGAATCGCTGCGCATCATCGTCCCGGGACTCATGCGGCGTAAAGCGGCAGATCAGCGAATCCTTCACACCGAACACAGCGTCGGAGTCGAGATATTCATCCACTTCGTCGAAAAGATGAGTGGTCAGGGGCAGATATCCCTTCGCCGTAACCTTGAAATGAATATGCGCCGGGCGCCACGGATGACGGTTCGTGGCCTCGAGCATCCTTCCCACAGGACCATCGGTCGGGATCTGATAGTGAACGGGCCGCGTCGTGCGGATCACATAGCGGCCTTCCGGATCGCTGTGAAAGATGCCGCGCATGTGCAGCTCCTCCAGCTCGGGCCGCTGTGAGTCATAGAGACCATCCGGATCCGCCTGCCAGACGTCGAGAGTTGCGCCGGCGATCGGCGTGCCGTCCATATCGAGCACACGTCCGCTCACAATCGCCGGAGTGCCGCCCTCTGCCCCCTCGGCGATATCCGCGCCCTGCGGCAACTCCGGACTGCCTTCGTGATAGAAGGGACCGAAGACAGTGGATTCCGTGGCTCCCGCCGGTTTGCCGTTGCTGATGAGATCCACCAGCATCGAAAGCCCCAGGGTATCCGACAGAAGAATGAATTCCTGGCGCTTGCCGGAACACATCCGGCCTGTCTCGGTGAGGAACTCGACTGCTTTCCACCACTCGCTCTCCTGCAGCCGCACGTCTTTCGCGAATGCGTGCAGATGTTTCGTGAGCGCCAGCATGATTTCCCGCAGTCGAGGATCGGGAGTCCCTTCGAAACGCCGCAGAACCTCCGCGGTGATGTCGTCTTCCGTCGTAAAGCGGGTTTTGACTGCTGCAGCTTCCATAGTTCCTCGATGCGGCCCTGGCCGGTCTGTTCGCTTGTAAATCTATCGCTTGTAATAGGGCGGAACCTGGGCGTCGACATGAATCCACACCGACTTCGCGTCAGTGTACTCGTGCATCGCTTCGACGCCCATTTCGCGTCCGTAGCCCGACTGCCCCACCCCGCCAAAAGGTGAACCAGGATTGACACGCTTGTACGTGTTCACCCAGACCATTCCCGTGTGGATCGCCGAAGCCACACGATGACCGCGCTGAATATCGCGCGTCCAGAGACCTCCGCCCAGACCGTATTCCGTATCGTTGGCGATCCGGATGACTTCGTCCTCGTCGCGGAAACGCGTCACGCTCACGAACGGCCCGAACACCTCTTCCTGGCAGACGCGGTCTCCCGGGTTCGCAGTAACCACAGTGGGCATGACATAGCATCCCGCCTGAAGCGCCGGATCTTCAGGCGGACCGCCTCCCGTCAGAACCGTGCTGCCTTCCTGCTTCGCGACCTCGATGTAGTTCAGAACGCGGTCGCGATGACCGGGTGAAGTCAGGGGACCCATTTCGGTTTCCGGATCGAGAGGATTCCCAAGGCGAATCGACCGTGTCAGCGTCAGAAATTTTTCGAGAAACACGTCGGCGATCTTCTCGTGGAGAAGAATCCTCGATCCCGCGATACAGGCCTGGCCCTGATTGTGGAAGATCGCGAACGCCGAACCCGCGACAGCGGCCTCGAGCGGCGCATCGTCGAAAACGATATTCGCACCCTTGCCGCCCAGTTCCAGTTGAACGCGCTTGAGATTTCCCGCCGAAGCCTGGACAATCTTCCGCCCGGTGACCGTCGATCCGGTAAACGCAACTTTGTTGATGCCCGGGTGCTCGGCAAGATACTGGCCTGCCGTATGGCCGTAGCCCGGCACGATGTTCACCACTCCGGGTGGAATCCCCGTATCGGCCATCAACCGTGCGATTCGCAGCGTGCTGAGAGGCGTGAGCTCCGCCTGTTTCAGAACAACAGTATTGCCCGCGGCGAGCGCCGGTCCCATCTTCCAGCTTGTGAAAAGCAGGGGAAAATTCCAGGGAACGATCGCCCCGACCACGCCCAGCGGCTCACGCGTCACGTAGTTCAGGAATCCGGGTTCGACCGGAATGACCGTTCCCAGAACCTTGTCGGCGATGCCTCCGAAATAGCGGAAAGCGGCGGCTGTGCGCGGGACATCGAGCCGCCTTGTATCGCGGATGGGATGCCCCGTATCGATAGTTTCCAGTTCGCTCAGGTAATCCGCGTCGGCTTCGATCGCGTCCGCCAGCTTCAGCAGGAGACGCCCGCGGTCGGCCGCCGCCATCCGCTTCCATGCAGGGAAGGCTTTGCGCGCAGCGTCCACCGCGCGGTCGATATCGGCCGCCGTGGCTTCCGCGACCTTCGCGATGAGGCTGTTGTCGTGCGGATTGTAAACCGGAATGAGTCCGCCCTCGGCCGCGGGGACGAACTCACCACCGATGAACAGACGCGTTTCGATCGAGTTGACACTCGAAGGCGTTGGTTGGGTTGTTGTGGCCGCCACTCAGAATTCCACCGGATAGGGTTTCAACTCGCCTCTGCCGTACATGCCGGGGAGGCGGTCGTCATTATTCTCCCAGACGATCAGCATCGACCGCTTGGGCGAATAGCCTTTGTGCCGGATGTCGGCGGGCATCGCGGCCACGTCGCCGGCTTTCATGACCACCTTGGCGCGCGGCCGTCCGGTTTTGCCGTCGTCGACGTCCCAGATGATTTCGTCGGTCGCCTGAATGAACCACTCCACGCGATCGTTGCCGTGCTGGATGGGCAGGATGTGTTCTTCGGTCGTGGCGCAGAACTGGCTGTCGTGCACGCAGGAAACGACCGAGGGATTCCAGGTCACGTCGGAGCGCGACACATAGGCGAACATGTTGAACGCGTGAACCTGCCCTTCGAAACCGGGTTCGGCGTGAATCTCAGGCACGTCCTGCGGAACGTCGGTGAACTGCCGGTTGACCGGATTGCCCTCGGCATCCGTGCGATAGCCGAGATCGCCGGGCATGCCGACCATGCGTTTCGCCACCATGCGCTGCCGCTTCAAAGCGCGCGTATTTGCGCCGTGCTTGCGGCCATAAACAAGGCCCGTCTCATCGGGAGCGGCGTAAGGATCGAAGCCTTCGTTCGTCCAGTCGTCGAGCATCGCCTCGAAGACCTTGCGCAGATCCGGTGACTGGAACGTCTCGACGTTAGGGCGATTGGCAGCGCGATAAGCGTCATTTAGCAGGCCGACGAACATATCGACCGTGCCGTTGTGATTG
>CAZXCO010000335.1:0-7585 GCA_964639095.1 uncultured Solibacteraceae bacterium | reverse complement strand
GCTGTGGCCCATCTTTGTCGTGCTGGTCAGTGCTACATGGAAGCTGACCCGGAACCCGTCGTACGTCGCGGAGTTCGGCAGAATCGGCTGGCCGCAGAGCGCCTTGACGGAGCTTGCGTTGCTTCAACTCGGCTGCATCGTCTTATTTGCGATCCCGTCCACGGCGGTGCTGGGCGCGGTGCTGTTGACCGGCTACCTGGGAGGCGCGATCGCTTCGTATGTCCGCATCGGGGATCTGTATCCGGTTCTCGTCCCGCTGTCGACAAGCGTGATCGCCTGGGCGGGAATCTACCTGCGCGACGAGCGGCTTCGATCGCTCCTCCCGCTTCGGCGGGCTCCGCATCCGTAAATCTCTGATTCAGACGTTCCCCTGGATGCGAGGCAGTCCACAGCACAGGTGCGCCCGGCCTGCGGCGAAACGCGCAAACTGTTTGTTTTCACGCACGCCGGGCGCTCCGGCATCTCCGTTTTCAGTCAGAATTGCTGCCCTTTTCTGGATTGAGAGTTGCACATCGCGGAGTATGAAACGAATTCTCGTGCTGGTGATCTTCCTCCTTCTCGTTTTCGCTGCGAGCATGGGGATCATGCGAAGCAGCGGTATGGGCTGAAGTGGATCAGTAAGACGTTTGTACTCGGCGCGGCCAGCGTTTCCCTTTACCCGGAAACAGCGGCCGGCGCTGCTGTTGCGAAACCATCGAGGCGCAGCACTCCGTGTATGACCGCCGCGGCCGCGGGTTCCAGCTGAAATCCCAGTTCCCCGCATATTGCGATCATCCGATGATTGTCTCCAAGGATTTCCACTGTCACTCGCTCCAGCTTCTCCATGCGCGCGATCTCGATCAGGCGGCGCGATAACTCCAGTCCGAGCCCGCGTCCCTGCCAGGCATCCGCA
Organism: uncultured Solibacteraceae bacterium; assembly: GCA_964639095.1. Classification (GTDB taxonomy): domain Bacteria; phylum Acidobacteriota; class Terriglobia; order Bryobacterales; family Bryobacteraceae; genus BOG-234. The sequence goes on along the minus strand of CAZXCO010000335.1, from coordinate 6,693 downwards.
ATCAATACGGAAAGTTCGGCCTCATGCGGCCGGCGCGCTCTGCTGATCTGCCCGACCGCTACAATCTCCCGTTCTCCGCTCGCCGGAATTCTCGGCTCCACCACAAGGGCGATCTCGCGGTCGTAGTCGCTGAAGCAGACACGGATCAGCCGGTCATGAGAGATTCTCCGGTCCGGGTTGATCGCGTGAAAGTACCTCTGATGAATGCTCTGCGGAGAGAGACCCGCGTGGAATCGTGCAATCCGCGCCTCGTCTTCCACACGGATCGGACGAATCACAGCCTCTGTGCCGTCCGGGAATTGCCATCGCGAAGTGTATCGGGCAGGATACGGCCGAATGGCCGGCTTCGGCAGATCGGTCACCTCAGGAGGGTGCAGTACGATGCGGGCATCCAATGCGAGCAGTCCCTCCGGTGAGGCGAGAAGCGGATTGATGTCGATCTCCCGGATCCCGTTCTGCTCCGCGACAAGAAAACTGAACCGGACCAGCAGGCGTTCCAGAGCCGCCAGGTCGACCGGCTTCCGGCCACGTACGCCGCGCAGGGCCGCCACAATGCGTGTTCGCTCGATCATCCGTCGCGCCAGTGTCGTGTTGAGCGGGGGCAGTCCTATGGCGCGGTCCTTGTAGACTTCCACCAGTTGGCCGCCACCTCCGAATACCACGACGGGGCCGAATTGCGAATCGGTGCTCGATCCAAGAATGAGTTCATAGCCTTCCATCCGCACCATCGGCTGTACCGTCACGCCCAGAAAGTGTTCCGGTCCCGCGGTCCGCGCGACCGAGTCCGCAATGTTCCGGTACGCCTCCCGAACGGCCGCCTCACCGGCAAGGTTCAGACGAACTCCGCCGACATCGGTTTTGTGTGTGATGGTGGCGGAGTGCAGTTTGAGCACGACCGGATATCCGATGCGCCCGGCGGCGGCGACCGCCTCGTCGGCGCTGGTTGCAGGTTCTGTCAATACCGTGGGGATTCCGTAGGCCGCAAGGACCCTTTTGGACTCTATTTCCGTCAGCAGCGTCCGGCGGCCGGCTCGTGCGCTTGCAACAAGAGTTGCCGCTTCCATCCGGGCTGCCGCCTGCATCGCGGCCTCCGGATCCTCCGACTCGAACGCTTCCGGTGTTTCATATAGCGCTTTAATATTGGCGTCGTACCGCCACATCAACCCGAACACGCGCGCGGCGGCGTCCGGCCAGGCATATACAGGTATCCGCGCGTTGCTCAGGATCGCGGTGGCGGGCTCGACTTCGGCCCCGCCCATCCAACTGGCAATGATTGGCCCGGCTCGAAGGCTGTTGTTCAGCACAACCTGTTTCGCCACCGCGGCCGGATCTGTTATTCCCTGCGGGGTCAGGATCACCAGCAGGCCGTCTGTCGCGGGATCGGCGCCCGCAAGGCCAACCGCGCGCCCATAGCGCTCGGCGTCCGCGTCTCCGATAATATCCACCGGATTCCGCCGGCTCCAGTGTTGCGGAAGAAAGCGGCCGAGTTGCTCGATGGTATCCGGAGAAAGTTCCGCCAGCCGTCCGCCCCCTTTGAGCAAAGCGTCGACCGCAAGAACGGCGGGCCCCCCGGCATTCGTCACGATGGTCAGGTTGGGCCCTGCGGGCCGCGGCTGTTTATCCAGAGCCTCGGAGAGATAAAACAGCTCGGCGATGGTATCGACACGAAGAACGCCACAGCGGAGAAAGGCCGCGTCCAGGACGTCATCCTGTCCTGTCAAAGCGCCCGTATGCGAGGCCGCGGCCCTGGCGCCCGCCTCCGTACGCCCAGGCTTGATCACGATGATGGGCTTCGAAAGAGCAACCTCCCGCGCGGCGGAAAGAAACGCGCGCGCGTCCCCGACCGACTCCATGTAAATCACAATGCTGCGGGTTTCGGGATCGTCCCCGAAATACGTAATCAGGTCACCCCACCCGACATCCAGCATGGAACCGGTGGAAACGAACGCGCTGAATCCAACCTTTTCACGCCGGCTCCAGCCGAGAATGGCCGTGCAGAGCGCCCCGCTCTGGCTGAGAAACGCAATCCGCCCGGGCCGCGCCATCGAGCCGGCAAAAGTGGCGTTCAGGTTACCGTGCGGGCCCATCAGACCCAGGCAGTTCGGCCCGACGATACGTATCCTGCCCGCAGCCTCCCGAATGATTTCCTGCTCCAGACCCAGACCGGAATCGCCGGTCTCGCGAAAGCCCGCGGAGATGATGACCGCGCCGCCAACTGCCGCCGCCACGCATTCGCGCACGACCGCCGGAACGGTTCTCGCCGGAGTGGCGATCACTGCCAGATCGACTCTTTCGCCAATCGCGTCAATCGTCGGGTAGCACGGCAAACCGAGCACTGTCGTCCGGTGCGGATTGACCGGATACACACGCCCGCCGAAGTCCTGCAGGTTGGACACAAGCGCGCGCCCGACACTTCCTGGGGCGTCGGTCGCGCCGATCACGGCGATATTACGAGGGTGAAAGAAAACATCAAGGCTGACGGTCGTGCCGCCTGGAGCGACGGGCTTTGCCATTGTTTCCACGGGAACAGGTCTCGATTCCGAGTGCACACCCGCAATTGCAATTTCATAGCCCCGTTAGCAGCACAGCAACATCCTGTCCGTTCAGACCTGCCATGCCGCCGTTGCTGCGCGTTTTCACCCAGCGCGGCGCTTCCCCGCCCGCCGAATCGATTGAAATCGATCGGAGACGGCCGAAATCGCTCGCGGCGGACTGGCCGCGCGCGTGCACACCACTCCGTGGAAGGAGAGATCCGATAGTTCCTTCAGGGCTCACGAACCTGACGCGTGAATCACACCCTGCGGGATTCTGTCCCGTTCATCATCCAGTGGCCGATAATACCGTCCTCACGGTAACGAACCTCTCCGTGGTGCTGGACCATGCGGCAATTCTGAGCGGCATATCTTTTGAGCTGAAGCAGGGCGAAGCACTGGCGGTGATTGGTCCCAACGGCGCAGGCAAGACCATCCTGTTCCGCGCCCTGCTGGGGCTGGTGCCTTATACCGGCACTGTGAACTGGCGCGCGGGCGCCAAAATCAGCTACGTCCCGCAAAGATTCGCAACCGACCGGTCGATACCGATCACCGTCGAGGAGTTCTTTCTGCTGCAGGGGAAGTCTTTCTGGCGCCCCCGCAAGGAGTTCATTCGCCACCTGGACCATGAACTCACTCTGGTTGGTCTGGATCGATCTGTCCTGCGCAGGAATCCGGGAGAATTGTCCGGCGGCGAGACACAGCGGTTACTCGTGGCGTGGGCCATGCTGCAGCACCCCGACGTACTGCTGCTCGATGAGCCGACCGCTGGAATGGACACATGCTTCGGAGAGACGATCTATGCCCTTCTGCACCGCATTCAGATGGAGCACGGCACGACGCTGCTGATTATTTCGCATGATCTTAACGTCGTCTACCGTTATGCACAGCGTGTCCTGTGTCTCAATCGCAGCATTGTCTGCCAGGGGCCGCCCGTCGAGGCCCTGAACGCACCATCGCTCGCGGCTCTCTATGGCGATTCCGGCTATTATCGCCACGATCCCGGGATCAGACACTGAACCGCATGTTTTCGCCACACCACGCTTCGTTCTGGATCGCCCTGCTCGTGGGCGCTGCCTCCGGCAGTGTGGGTCCGTTCATCCTTCTCAGGCGAATGACGCTGGTGGGCGACGCACTCTCTCACGTCGCTCTGCCCGGAATCGCGCTCGCGTTGTTGTACGGCGCGGACCCGTTTTACGGAGTGATTGTCTTCCTTGCCGGCGCGGCCTTTCTCATATTCTGGCTGGAGGGAAAAAGCAGAATTCCGCCCGATGCGATCGTCGGACTTCTGTTTACGGCGAGCCTGGCGCTGGGTATCCTCATCATGCCCGGCGTGGATATCGTTGAGTCGCTGTTCGGCGCCTTCCCCGCGCTCCCGGCGCCATTCCTGGCACTCGTGCTCTCCGCGGCCGCTGCGCTGTGCGCCGCCTGTTTCGCTCTTGCGAGGCGCTTCCTGTTCCGGATTGTTTCCCCGGATCTGGCCAGGGTGCACGGACTCGGCCGGCGATACGATCTAACGCTCCTGCTCATCTTCGCGGTGATCGTGGCGCTGGGCATCAAGCTGGTCGGCGCCCTTCTGATGAGCGCACTGACCATCATCCCTGCCGCCAGCGCCAAAAACCTTGCCGGCAGCATCCGCGGTTATCTGATCCTGTCTGCGGTGCTTGGCGCCGTCATCTCGGCCGGCGGGATATGGATCGCGGAAGGTTTCCGGCTCCTGCCAGGTCCGTCCATTATTTTGCTAGGTGTGGGACTATTCCTGGTGAGTCTGGCTCTCACTCCGGCCCGCGCCACATACAGGAAATTGTTGCGGACAGGAAAGGCGTAGAAAGGCCGGGCAGCACGCGCCCGGATCCGGCAATCAGACGGGAACGCGAAGGCGGTGGGAAAGGTCCCGGATATACCGCCGTCCCCTGCGTGCTCTCTCAAGGATCTCCTTCCGGTCTCCGGTTCCGTTGATCTCCAGGATGAACGCGCCGTTGAAATGCAGTTCATAAAGCTGCGCGAGGAGCGACGTCCAGTTGATTTCGCCGTCTCCCGGAGCCAGATGATCGTCGTAACGACCGTGATTGTCGCTGGCATGCACCATCCAAAGGTGCCCCGACAGCTTGTGAACCACGGCGGGAAGATTTTCTCCCAGGTGCGCATGCCCGGTGTCGAGACAGATGCCGACGCCGGTCGAATCCATCGCCCCCAGTATCCATAGGAGGTCCCGCGTCCGGCCGGCGAAAAGATGCGGAAGCATATTTTCGAGTACAAGCCCGACACCGAGGCGCCTGCAGTACGCGAAGGCCTGGTTGAGTACATCGACGGCGTTCTCCATCCGCCAGAAGCGTTCGTGTTCCGGCAGCGAGGCTCTTTCAGGACCCGGATGGATCACAAAATAGCGAACCTTGAGAATGGCGGCCGCTTCCGCAGCCTGCAGTAATTCTTTCAGGGCGAATTCGCGTGTGTGTGCGTCCGGTGAGGTGATATCGATACGTTCCGAGAACGGAGCATGGAAAGAATAGGTTTCGAGCCCCAGATCATCGATGAGACGGGCCGCGCACCGGACCCGCTCATGGTCGTGGTAATCGAGGTGGGCAGGCCAGGAGCAGATCTCGATCCGGCCGAATCCGGAATTGCGAATATCCTCAAGACAGTCGAAAATGCTTGTCTGCCAGAAACATCCCGTCGAAACGCCGACAGCCCAGTCGCTCATCGCGATTTCCTCTCCAGCAACGTATCGCGATACGGAGCCAGATTCGACGAGCAGTTCTGAACCGCGCAATAGCCTTTCTCCCTGTGCGAGACGCAGTTCATATCGATCAGCTTGTCAAGACCGGTCGTGATCATTCCGGTGAACAACCTCGTATAGAAAAGGGCGCGGTTGAAGGGATCGAGCCTCTCCCATGTCCGGCCCCAGTCACAATCCCGCATGTAACAGGAATAGATCAATTGCACCACATCGCGCGGGCGCCAGTTGACGGCGGTCAAGACCCGCGCAATGTGCTGCACGGCGGCCGGTTTGAGCAGCCAGTCGTTCGGATGGTCGATGAGCCAGGTCACGCAGGGCAAGTCCGGAAGCGCTGGCATGGCTGAACATTGCGCGGTGCGCCCCCACAGCTCGCCGTAAAAGTCGCGGTGGAAGCCGGCGAGTTCCGAGGTTTCGTACTCGTCGAGCAGACGCGCCGTTGGATCCGACTGATCCGGAATAAAAGCCGGAAAGCGCCGGGCCAGCGCGAGCACGGCGTCAGGATCCCTTGCGGTGACGATTGCCCGCTCCACCGATCGTCCTGAAAGCGGAATTTCGAAGATCGGGGGCAATGTGCTCACCCCATTGTCTCCAGCCGCCCACCCTGTGCGTCTCGGTTTTGCGTACACGCTGAATGGAAGCCGGACATGCCTTGTGTCCAGAGGATCTCCGTATTCAGACAAATCGAATGAGACGATCTCGCGCCCGCCGCTGCCCGGGCCGACTTCGATTGCGGTGATCTGAACTGGCACCTCGCACTTCGCGCTGGAAACAGCCAGCACGCGATGGGCGACAAACTCGAATACCAGGCCGAGACCGGCATACGCCCGCCCCAGATCGGGATCGATGATCTTCCCCGCGGGACTCTGTACCCGCGCATATCTGGCTTCGAGGCTCGGAGGCGTCTGGCCCAGGCGCAACAGGCGGTGGAACGCCGGGGAGTTGCGGCTGATCTTCCAGACGAAATGAAAACCACGGCCGCTGATCAGCACCTGAGGTGAGACGCCAGCATCTCCGAGAATTTTCAGTGTCGCTTCCGCCACCGGCGCCTGCAATCCGAACGCGCGTGACGGATCGAGCCAGGCAGCCCCCGGACAATCGAAATTGTCGTATTCGAGGTCAATATCCGCGATGAGGGATTTCACATCCCAAAGGGACCGCTGGACATCCATTCCGGCGTCAAGGAACTCAGGCAAGGCCGATGGAGATGCGGGTCTGGAAAAGCCGTAACCTCCGTCAGCGCCAACGATGTATGCTGCGGTCGCATTTCGCAGGCTGGATCCACCCAGGAACTCGCGCATGCGCCGGCGAAGAGCCTGGTCCCGATAGCAGCGGTGCAGCACGTCTTCAAAGTCCGCGGCAGCGCGCGTTTTCGATTCAGCGGGTTCCGGGACATTCGCTTTCATGACCGACACCCTGTGGATCCGG
>CAZXCO010000334.1:0-1673 GCA_964639095.1 uncultured Solibacteraceae bacterium | reverse complement strand
AAAACCGGCCGCATGCTCACGAAACAGGTCGTGATCGTGTCCGGCGATCGGATCGCCGATGTCGGGCCCGAAGGCCGGATCCGGATTCCCGCCAACGCTGGCGTCATCGATCTCAGCCGCGCAACCGTGCTGCCGGGCCTCATCGACGCCCACACCCACATGTTCAACCGGAGGGGCCCGAAGGGAACCACAGAGAACTCGATGCTGATCGCGGTGCAGAACGCCCAGGCGGATCTCCGGGCCGGCTTCACGACAGCGCGCGACATGAGCACTCACGGCAACGGGTACGGCGACATCGCGATTCGCGACGCCATTAACGCGGGCCGCGTCGACGGCCCCCGCTATCAGGTCTCGACTCTCGGAATCGTATGGGGAGCCAAACCCCGCAACCCCGCCGTCCCGGAGAACCCCCTCGACAGCACGGTGGTGCGCTCGGCCGAGGAAGCCCGCGCCGCCGTGCGCCAGCAGATTGGCCGCGGCGCCGACTGGATCAAGCTGTTTCCAACGGGAGGTTATTCATTCAGCTCTGCGGGCGTGCCGCAATATGTCGTTACCTATCCCCTGCCCGTCCTGAAGGCCCTGATCGATGAAACGCACCGGCTCGGCAAAAAGGCGGCCTGCCATGTCTACGGCGGCGAGGGGCAGAGAAATGCCATTGTCGCCGGATGCGACACAATCGAGCACGCCTTCGGCCTCGATCAGGAGCAGGCCAATATGATGGCGGCCAAAGGCCTCTATTACGACCCGACGCTGATGCGTTACACGGAGCCCGGCATCGACGACAACGACGCAAAGAATACCGGCGGCAAGTACCGCATGATCCCGATCTTCGAGAAAGCCGTCGCCATGGCGGCCCGGACAAAGGGCCTCAAAATGATGGCCGGAAGCGGCGTCGACGGGGCAACCTTCGTACACGGCACGCAGGGTCTGGAATTCGAAGCGCTGGTCAAACACGGTGGGATGACTCCGGCGAGGGTTCTCGAGAGCGCCACGATGATCAACGCCGAGGCGCTCGGCTGGCAGGACCGGATCGGGTCCGTCGAGAGGGGCAAGTATGCCGATCTGATCGCCGTTTCCGGCGACCCGCTGGCCGATATCACGGAGCTCGAGCGGGTCCGGTTCGTGATGAAGGGCGGCAAGATCATCCGAAATGAGATCGGGCGGCCTTAAAATGGCAGCCTGATGACTTTCTCCAAAGCGACCGCACTGGAACTGTGCGCCTTATGCGAGGCTTCCTATGTGCTTGCGAACACGGGGCACTGCAAGCTGCCCGGCGGCTTCAGCGATCCTGTGGCCATCCGCATGCCGGCCGGCGGACGGCCGTTCCTGCTTCGCGACGATCCGCTCGATATCTGGGGATACGCGACGAGCGGCCATGACCGGCTGCACATCGTCTTTCGCGGGACCCAGATTACCGGCGCCATCGATTTCGCGCAGGAATGGATGGAAGACGCATTATCGCTGCCGCTGCAGCCGTTTGGCAAAGGCAGAGTGCATCTCGGATTCTATGGCGCCTATAAAGCCCTCCGGCAGGCCGTGATCGATGCTGGCGCGGCCGTGGGAGCGCCAGCGGCGAACGGCAGAGTCATCACCGGGCATTCGCTCGGCGCGGCGCTGGCCACGCTTTGCTGGGCCGATCTGGGAGGCGATCTGATGACGTTTGCCGGTCCGCG
>CAZXCO010000333.1:0-3861 GCA_964639095.1 uncultured Solibacteraceae bacterium | reverse complement strand
ATGGGTGCGCAACCGGTGCTGCGGCGATTCGGAACCGTGCCCGGGATCGCCCTGATGCAGGCGGGAGCGGCAGTGTCCCTGGCTCTGCTCGCGGCGGGTCCGTCCGGCGCGGTGGCGGGCGTTCTCTATGCGGTCTTCGGCGGGTTCCAGGTGATGAGCGAGCCGGCAACCTTCACTCTGTTGATGTCGCGCGTCGACGCCGATGAGCAGGCCGGCGCTTCGTCGCTGAGCTTCTTCGTCACGTCGGCGGCCCAGGGCGCCTCATCTGCCCTGGCGGGTATGTCGATCGTGCGCTTCGGATATCGCCCGCTGCTGATTTTTGCGGCCGCGGCCGCCGCCCTCGCCGCCTGGCTCTTTTTCCGATTGCTGGCAGAACCCGAATCCGATCCTGCGTGTAACGCCGGATAACGCCCATCGAGCAAGGCGAATTTCGTCCGCCAATTTCTCAGCCACAATGGGGCGTGGGGACCGTCGGCAGATCTCCGTGCGATGAAGCGGCGATCCTCGCTGCACGCCCGCCTGATTCGTCCACGCAGGCGGGCTCGTGGGTCCTTGCCGCGACCATTCTCGGATCGAGTATGGCCTTCATCGACGGAACAGTCGTCAATGTGGCGCTCCCGGCCATTCAAACGAATCTGAACGCAACGATCACCGGCGTGCAGTGGGTGGTCGAGAGCTACGCTCTGTTTCTTGCCGCACTGCTTCTCACAGGCGGTTCTCTCGGCGATCTTTATGGCAGACGGAAGATATTCGCACTCGGCGTCGCCGTGTTTGCCGCGGCCTCGACGTGGTGCGGCTTCGCGCCGGGCATCGGCCAGCTCATTGCCGCCCGCGCCCTGCAGGGCATCGGCGGTTCGCTGCTTGTGCCAGGCAGCCTGGCTCTGATCAGCGGGTCATTCCCGAGCCGCGAGCGAGGGCGCGCGATCGGCACGTGGTCGGGTTTCACCTCCATCACCGCTGCGATCGGTCCCGTTCTCGGCGGCTGGTTTGTGCAGCACGCGTCCTGGAGATGGGTCTTCTTCATCAATCTGCCGATCGCGATTGCGGTCCTGACGATCACTGCGCTGCGTGTGCCCGAATGCGCCAGCGAGAGCGAGGGATCGAGGCTCGATTTGCCGGGCGCGTTGCTGACTACGATTGGCCTGGGCGGGATCGTGTACGGGTTGATTCAGTCCGAGCCATTCGCCGGTTTGGCGGGTGTCGCCGCGCTGGTCTTATTCCTCTTTGCCGAAACGCGCTCCAGCGCACCGATGCTTCCGCTGTCGATTTTCCGGTCACGCAATTTCACCGGAGCGAACCTTCTCACACTCTTTCTCTATTCGGCGCTGAGCGGTGTGCTGTTCTTTTTCCCGCTGGACCTGATCCAGGTGCGGGGTTACACGCCCACTCAGGCCGGAGCGGCTTTGCTTCCTTTCATCCTCCTGGTATTTCTGCTGTCGCGGTGGTCCGGCGGGCTCGTCGAACGCTATGGCGCCAGATTGCCGCTTGTGGCCGGACCGCTGATCGTGGCGGCGGCGTTCGCACTCTTTGCCAGCCCGCCTGCCGGAGACTCTTACTGGAAGATCTTTTTCCCGCCCGTGTTCCTGCTCGGTCTCGGCATGGCCGCGAGCGTCGCGCCACTGACCACCACCGTAATGAACGCGCTCGACCAGCGGCGCGCAGGAATCGCCTCCGGCGTCAACAATGCCGTTTCACGAGTTGCCGGCCTGCTGGCGATTGCCGTGCTGGGGCTGGTCCTGACAACTACATTCAACAGCATCCTCGAACAGCGGCTTCGCGCTTCCCATATGCCGGCCCCCGTAGAGCAGCAGATCCGCGCCCAGCGTGCGAGGCTTGCGGCGATCGACGTTGACGACGCACGCGGACGGCAGGTTGTGCAGGAGTCGTTTCTCGCCGGATACCGGGTCGTTTCGTGGATCGCGGCATTCCTCGGCCTTGCGAGTTCGCTGTGCGCACTGGCATGGATCGAAGACCGCCCGACAGAACATTGAGCAGCACCGAAATTTCCGCCCGCCTGTCACAAACGGGCATCCCCGGCGGTCTCGGGAGCAGGGCGTCTTGATATGACTGTTTTTCTGGCGAGGAGCAATGGCTGATGCGGAAACAGCGCGAAGTCGACGGTTCGAACGCGGTGCGGCCGCAGGACCCTGAGGTGCCGGTCCGTCTGGCTGCCTTCGACCAGTACCGCAGCCTGCTTTTCTCCGTTGCCTACCGGATGCTGGGGAGTATCGCGGATGCGGAAGACATGCTGCAGGAAACGTTCATTCGATGGCAGCAGGCTGCCGATCCGGAAATCCAGTCGCCCCGTGCATTTCTGGTGACGATCATCAGCCGCCTTTGTATCAATCATCTGCAATCCGCGCGCGTGCGGCGCGAGGAGTACGCCGGCGAATGGCTGCCGGAGCCGATCGTCACTGGTCCGGACAATGACCCGTCGGGGATGGTACGAATCGATGAATCGCTCTCCATGGCGTTTCTGGTATTGCTGGAACGTCTCACGCCCGTCGAGCGAGCCGTATTTCTTTTGCGCGAGGTTTTCGAATATGAGTATTCGGAGATCGCCGCGGCGCTCGGTCTGGGGGAGGCGAACTGCCGTCAGATCCTGCGGCGGGCGCGCCAGCACGTGAGTACGATGCGTCCACGATTCAAGGCCTCTCCGGAGAAGCAGAGCGATCTCGCGGAGCGCTTTCTGGATGCCACGTTGAGCGGCAATATGGACAGGCTCGTTTCTCTCCTCACCGACGACGTCGTGCTCCACTCCGACGGCGGCGGAAAGGCGCTCGCCGTGCCGAACGCCGTGTATGGCGCCGGCCGCGTGGCGCGCGGCATACTGGGCGCGGAACGGAAGCTCCTTCCCAGAGATCTCGTGCGGCGAATTGCACAGATAAATGGCGCTCCCGGCATCATCAGCTATCGCCAGCGCCGGCCGTTCTCCGTCATAACGCTGGAGGTGGCAGAAGGGCGCATCCGCTCAATCTATGTCGTGACGAATCCGGAAAAGCTCTCTCATATTCCGAATCTGCCCTGAGCCCCGGGCAGGCGCCGATGTCACAGGGCGCGGTCTCGACCGGTCTTCCCTGTGAGCGTCTACTTCGTGAGTGAGGAAGTGAAATGAAACTCGTCGTACTTGGAGCAACAGGAGGGACCGGACTGGAGATCGTCCGGCGCGGTATAGAACAGGGCCACAGCGTGACCGCATTCGTGCGATCGCCCGAGCGGCTCACGCCTTTTCGCGAACGGATTACGATCCGGCAGGGAAACCTGCTCGACAGCGCCCAGTTGGCAAAGGCAATTGAAGGCCATGATGCGGTTGTCTCGGGTTTTGGTCCGAGAGTACCCATAGCGAAATCCGACGCGGACCTGCTTCAGCGCTTCGCGAGGGTGCTCAAGGACGCGATGGCCCATGCGGGAGTCCGCAGGGTTGTCGTCGAATCGGTGGCCTTCTTATTCAAGGATGCGATCATGCCACCCGCATATCTTTTGGGCAACTTATTCTTCCGGGGCGTCGTTGCCGATTCTTCCGCGATGGAGAAGGTCCTTCAAGAGAGCGGGCTCGACTGGACGATCGTTCGTCCTCCGCGGTTGACCGGCAAACCGGGGAACGGCAAGTATCGGGTTCGCGAGGGCCACCTGCCGCCGTTTGGCTTCAGTATTTCGCGTGCGGACGTTGCCGATTTCCTGCTGAGGGCCGTGGCCGATCCATTGTCGATTCACAGAATCTTCGGTGTCTGCAACTGACCGGTGTGCGTGAAGGTTCCGAACCGTCAGTTCCGGATTTCGACGACGCACTTTCCGCGCTTGCACCTGGCCGTCTCGCCTCCAAAGAGCTGCGGCGATTCCGACAACGGAACGACTGCTCCG
>CAZXCO010000332.1:0-5558 GCA_964639095.1 uncultured Solibacteraceae bacterium | reverse complement strand
GCCTTGGCGACGTTGTCGTAGTTATAGAGAGGCTCGCCCATCCCCATCATGACGATGTTGAAACGCTTGTTATCGGCCAGGAGATTGTTTTCCCGGGCGACGAACAGAACCTGACCCACGATTTCCCCGGCCGTGAGCGAGCGCTCGAGGCCCATCAGGGCCGTCATGCAGAATTTGCAATCCACCGGACAGCCGACCTGACTCGAAATGCAGACGGTGTCGCGATCGCCCTCGGGCATCAGAACCGTCTCGACCGTTCGCCCGTCGGTCAACCGGAGAAGGTAGCGGCGAGTGCCATCGGTGGACACGTAGCACCGGTCGGATTCCGGAAGACCCAGTTCGACCCGTTCCGCAAGCTCCGACCGGACGCGCGACGGCAGAGTCGAGATCTGGATGAGATCCGAAACCTTCTCCCGGTAAATGGCCCGGTAGATCTGTGCGGCACGATACCTGGGCTCATCCGGCGGAAGGACCTGTCGCAGATCGCTAAGTTCCATTCCTACAAGCGGTTGCGGCATATAATCGAGTTTAACACGTGCGATCCCCGGTAGCTCCGGGGACTGCCGAATGGTACAAATGAAGCAGGTTCACGAGCTTGTTATCGACTGACACGGCATCCGCACACGCGTCCGCGGGGGAGCGGGACATCCTGACGACAGCCCTGCCCAACGGCATCAAGGTCATCACGGAAGCGATGTCCCACGTGCGTTCGGTTTCGGTCGGGATCTGGGTGTCGAGCGGCTCGCGTCGCGAAACGGCGGAAGAGAACGGGCTGTCGCATTTCATCGAACACATGCTGTTCAAAGGCACGACCAACCGCACGGCCGAGGAGATTGCGCGCTCCGTCGATTCGATCGGGGGCAATCTCGATGCCTTCACGGCAAAAGAGATGGTCTGCTTCAACACCAAAGTGCTCGACGAGCATCTTCCGCTCGCCATGGACGTGTTGAGCGATCTCGTGCTGAACCCCGCCTTCCGCGACGAGGACATCGAGAAGGAAAAGGGCGTCATTCTCGAAGAGATCAAAATGGATGCGGACAGCCCCGACTATCTGGTCCACGAGATCTTTTCCTCGAATTTCTGGAAAGATCATCCCCTGGGCAAGCCCATCCTGGGCACCCGCGAAACGGTCAAGCGCTTCAACCGGGGGATGGTGCAGGACTACTATCGTGGCGTCTACACGCCGGCGAACCTCTTGATCACCGCCGCCGGCAATCTGGATCACGACCGTCTGGTGGATCTGACGCGCGAGCGCTTTGGAGCGCTGCCCGCGGCGGCCCCGGAGCCGGCGCAGGCGGTTCCGGCGACACACGCGCGCATTTCGCTGAAGTCAAAGAAGGACCTCGAGCAGGTCCATTTGTGTCTGGGGGTGCCGTCTTACCCGATCCCCCACGAGGACCGGTTCACGTGCTATGTCCTCAACACGATCCTCGGCGGAGGCATGAGTTCACGGCTTTTCCAGAATATCCGCGAACGGCAGGGCCTGGCCTATGCGGTCTTCTCGGAGCTGAACCCTTACAGCGATACCGGGTGCCTCTCGGTTTACGCCGGTACGTCGCTGGAGGCGGCGAGGAAGGTTGTGGCCTCCGTTTTGAAAGAGTTCACCGATCTTAAAGAGCATACGCCGCCGTCCGAAGAGCTGCGCCGCGCCAAGGACCATCTGAAGGGTTCCTTAATGCTCAGCCTCGAGTCAACATCGAGCCGAATGTCGAATCTGGCCCGTCAGGAAATGCATTTTCACCGTTTCTTCTCACTCGACGAACTGGCCGACAGTATCGAGCAGGTGAGCGCGGAAGATGTTCAGCGGGTCGCCCGCACCTTCTTCGATCAGAAAAACGTCGCCCTGACCGTGCTGGGAAATCTGGACGGGTTCAAGATCGTCCGCGAAGATCTGGTCTGCTGACGAACATACGGATCTGACAGATACGCCCCCGGAGTCTGCCACAGGTAATCGCTTTCTGGTAAGCTGAGAAGCAGGTTCAGCTCAGACAGCCTGGGCGCTTTTTGTGCGCTTTTCTTCGCTCGACCACCATACCGAATCCCAGACTCAGCCCGGCAAAATTCAGCAACGGGATGACCCAAGTTTTGCAGCCGCCAAGATGGCGGCGTTTCAATATATTGCGGTAGCAATCTTTCTTTTTCTGGTGACCGGCTTCTGGGAACTGCAGATCCAGAGTCCTGAAATTTACAACGAGCGCGCCGAGCGCAACAGGATCAAATCGCTGCCGATCGTGGCGCCGCGCGGCAAAATTCTGGATCGCGACGGCCGCGTGATTGTCGATAACCACTCGACGTGGAGCCTGATCCTTTCACGGGAAAATCTCAAGCCCGAACATCTGCACGAGATTGCAGACGGTCTGCATCTGGATTATGACGACCTGACCCGGAAGGTCGCCCGGTACAGGAAACGCCCCAAATACGAACCGATCATTATCAAAGAGGAGCTGACGCCCTCCGACCTGGCATTTGTCGAAGCGCACCGCGATGCCGATACGTTTCCGGAGATGGAATTGATCGAATCGCAGCGCCGCCTCTACCCGGAGAACGGAATTCTGGCCCATGTGATCGGCTATACGGGTGAAATCAGCGAATCGGAACTCGATAACGCCGATTATGCGAACTATAATCAGGGCCAGATCATTGGCAAAACCGGCATCGAGAAGCAATACAACAACGTCCTGATGGGAGTCGACGGCGAGCGCCAGTCGGTGGTGGACAATCGCGGCCGGGAACGGGAGGTGCTGGGGATCAAGCAGGCAAAGCCCGGCAAGAACCTGAAGCTCACGATCGACCTCGATTTACAGGTGGTGGCGGAACTCGGGTTGGAGGAGGGCCTCACCGGGTATCCGAATTCGCGCGGCGCTGTGGTGGCGCTCAATCCGCAAAACGGCGAAATTCTGGCCATGGCGTCCCGTCCCACTTTCGATCCGAACAAATTCGCGGTGCGTATTAAATCGAAGGATTGGAAGGAACTGACCAGCGATCCCGGCAATCCTCTGCTGAATCGCGCGATTCAGGCGCAGTGGGCGCCCGGTTCCACCTTCAAGCCGATCGTCGCGATTGCAGGCCTCGAAAGCGGTGCGATAACAGAAGATACCGCTTTCCAGTGCCCCGGCGGCGCGACCTTCTTCGGCCATTACTACAGATGCTGGGGAACGCACGGGACAGTCTCGCTCCATAAGGGCATCGCGCAGTCCTGCGACTCGTATTTTTACAACGTTGGCAACAAGACAGGCATCGACAATATTGCCTTCTACGCGCAGCAGGCGGGACTCGGAGAGAAAACCGGGGTCGATTTGCCCAACGAAGCGTCGGGCACAGTGCCTTCGCCGGAGTGGAAGCTCCGCAATTTCCGCCAGAAATGGTTTGCCGGGGAGACGATCTCGGTTTCGATCGGCCAGGGCGCCCTGACGGTAACCCCGCTGCAACTGGCGCGGGCGATCGGCGGACTTGCAATCGGCGGCACCTGGCACGTTCCCCACCTGCTCCTTTCCGCTTCCAAAGCCGAAAAACCGCACGAGTGGGCGCTCAACCCGGATCATGTACGCGAGGTGGTTTATGGCACCTACGGCGTCGTGAACGAGGGTGGGACCGGCGTACGCGCCAAAATTCCTGGAATCGACGTCTGCGGCAAGACGGGGTCGGCCCAGATAGCGTCCGCCGAATACGAGCGGACCCACAAGGACGCGAAGGACAACGCCTGGTTCGTCGGATTCGCGCCCTGCTACAACCCCGAAATTGTCGTCGTGGTCCTGTGGGAGAACGTGGGCGTACACGGCCAGTTCGCCGCCCCGACCGCCCGCGACGTGATGGTGTCCTACTTCGACAAGAAGAAACGGATTGCCGAGGCCGAAGCCGCGAAACAGCAGCGCAGTCAGCCGTCCAACTCCGTGCTCTCCACTCTTCTGCCTGGGGCCGGCGGTCATCGATAAGTCATGTTCCGGTTCGCGGGTCTCAAGGATTTCGACTGGACGATGTTTTTCATCGTCATGATTGTCTGTGCGCTGGGCGTCCTCCAGATCTTCAGCGCCACCCACGACACCATCTGGCAGGGGTCATGGTGGAAGCAACTCGTCTATATCGCGGCGGGGATTTTCCTGATGTGGGTCGCGACGAGCGTGGACTATCACGCCCTGATGTCGCACGTGTATCCGCTGTATATCGCTTCCGTCGTGCTGCTGGTTGCCGTGCTGGTCATCGGCAAGCGGGCATTCGGCTCCACGCGCTGGATCGCGCTGCCGGCGGGCATTCACCTGCAGGTTTCTGAATTCGCCAAAATCGCCGTCATCCTGCTCGTAGCCCGATTCCTGACCGAGATCCGGACGGACGTGCTGGAACTGCGCGATCTGTTGAGGCTGGGCGGCATGATCCTGCTCCCGATGGCTTTGATCGCCAAAGAACCAGACCTCGGGACAGCGCTGACTTACCTCCCGATCCTCGCGATCGGAGTCTTCCTGGCCGGGATGCCCTGGAAATACTGGATGGCGATTGCGGTTGTAGCCCTGATCGTGCTGCCCATCGGCTTCACATCCTTGCAGGCCTACCAAAAGGCGCGGATCGTGAGCTTTCTGGATCCGGAGCGCGATCCGCAGGGGCCTGGATACCAGTTGATTCAGTCGAAGATCGCAGTGGGGGCGGGCGGAACATGGGGCAAAGGCGTTACCAAAGGCAGCCAGACGCAATTGCGCTTCCTGCCGGTACCGCACACGGACTTCATTTTTTCGGCCTTTGGCGAAGAGCACGGCTTCATCGGGGTCATGGTGGCGATGGTGCTCTATTTCGTCTTACTGATGCAAATCGTACAAAATGCACAAACCGCTCCGGACCGGGCCGGTATGTATGTATGCATGGGTGTCGGAGCACTCCTTTTATTTCATATACTGGTAAATGTAGGAATGGTAGTGGGGCGGATGCCGGTGACAGGCATACCACTACCCTTGATGAGCTACGGCGGATCGAGCATCTGGTCGACGTTTCTGATGCTGGGTCTGGTGAACAGCGTGAGAATTCGCAGGTTCGTAAACTAGGTTGCTGGCGATTCAAAGTTTGGTTTGAAGAGGAACTCGTAGTGACGGACGGAGGAGACGGCAGCGTTTCCGGAATCCGTTTGCAGGGGTAAACAGATCTTTTTTAATTTGAAGTTGGGAGCCATGGAGACTCTCGGATCAGGCCGGAGAAGCTGTATTTGCATTCCGTTGCCTGCCGCCCGGCGCGGTGTCGCTTCGGGTCTTCCGAACATGAGCGGTTTCCCAGAGCCGATGCTGGGTGTCGAGCAACGAGGTGAGCGCCAAGGACGCTCCGTGCAAAAGAAGCAGCACTCCACCCTCCGGCTGGCGTGAGAAGTCATTGATTTTCCGGTCGCCGAAGCCTCCCGTCGAGGCGGCGTCGATCCTTACGCAGGGCGAAGCAATTCTTTTTCGGGTCCAGATTCTCTCCAGTCCGAGCTCTTCAGGGAGCCCAACGGGAGAAATGCATGTCCAAAGAGCTTATTGTCTCGGCGGGACGCCATGAAACGAGGGTGGCGATTCTCGACGACGACCAGGTCGTGGAACTGTTCC
>CAZXCO010000331.1:0-3137 GCA_964639095.1 uncultured Solibacteraceae bacterium | reverse complement strand
TTCGACCTGAGCGAGACGGCTGGCGTCACGACGGTCCGGCTGACGCACTCGGGTCTGGTAACAGAGGGTCTGCGGCTCAGCCACAAGGGATGGCCGCAGGTTCTGGCCTAGCTGCGGGATTTCACCGGAAAGCGGAATTAGCGCACGCAGTCTATCGAGCCGGCGCTGGCGCCGAAGGTTCGATTACCTGATAGTCGGGTGGAACCTGGAACAATGCCTGATCGGGCTCGGCTCGCGAAATGTTCGTCAGTCTGCTGGTGAACTCGCCGCTGCGCGGGTCCGAAGTCTTCGTAAGCACGGCCATCTTCAGGTCCGGGGACATCCACGTCTCGTAGACTGTCGTGACGGGCCGGTCGTTACCGAAGAACCCGACCGGGTACACCACCGTCATGCGCGATCCCTCGGCGGAAACGCCTTCGATCGTCTGCGTTCCCAGCGACTCGCGGGAATACTGCGGTTGCGGTCTCTGCGCGTCCGGGCCGGAAACGGCTGGCAGGGGAGCAATCGCGCGCGTCCCGAGCCGGCCAGCAGAAGCTGCAGAGCCCGGCGGCGGAGGTGGCGGCGGGGGCGCCGCCGACGGGAACGCGAATTTATGCGCGACATGGGCGCGCGCATCGAGATTGTAATGAGTGCCGCTTACAGGGTCATTGATTTCGATGATACGCGGAGCATTATTCTCCGCAGCCCCGGCTGGCAGAGGAAGTGTGAACTCGATCCGCGTCCGCCCCTGCGAATCGCGATAATACATCGTTTTCTGAGCAGGCTGCGTGATGCGCGTGCCGTCAGCCAGCGTCTGAACATGCTCGGTGATCTGCTCCGCCGAGAACGGCTCGCCGATAATGCCCTGGACCGATGTACCGGGCCCGTTGGTTGCGAAACTCATTGCGGCGCTCACAGGCCCGGGACCGACGATCCCGCCGGCAACGCCGGTCCTGACCTCGGTCCGCGCAGTGTTTGTCTGCGCGACTGCCACAGCCGCGAATGACAGGATGATGACAAGCTTCATAAGACCCCGGCGTTCATGACGAGATATAGCCGAACCGCGTTTCCAGGTCAATGAGAGAAAATCCTCCCGAGTGGCCGCAAGCCGCTGCTGGATCCGCGCACTATTGCGTTCCGGCTCTGCTCTTCAGGAATGCGAGAACGTCTTCTTCGGATGCGTGCCGCAGGCCGGGAAACCGGTCGCGCAGGAACTGAAGGGCCTCTGCTTTGACCGGCGGCCGTTCATCGATCTCCTGCAGCAGATCCGCAAACCCCTCCGGCTGATTCGCGAGAACCAGCTCTTTCGCGCTGGATGTCCGCACGAAAACCTGTTTCGAGTCGCGGGCCGCCTGCTTCAGCCACGGCAGCGCGGCGTCTCCCCAGGCGCGATGCAGGCTGTACGGAATGGCGGCATTCTCGCGCCCGTATGGATTTGCCGCAGGGGCAATCAGGAGCGCGGCCAGGCGGGGCAAGTCCCGCGGATCGCCGATCCACGTCAGCGCGATCTTCGATTGTTCTTCCGCCTTGCCGCTCTCGATCATCTTCCAGAGCAGTTCGCGCGCCCCATCTGTTTTCACGGACCCCAGCGCCTCCGCCAGAAGCTGGAGCGTTCGCGGATCTCCGCGCTGCAAAAGACGGGGCGCGGCGCGGAGGAGCACGGCGTTTCGCTGCGCCTGAGACTCCGGAGTCTTCCCCCAGGGGTGGTTCTGTTCCCAGACCATGTACTGCAACGCGCCGGCCTGGACCTCGGGAGAGGCAGCCATCAGAAAACGCGGAAGCAAAGCGACGAAAGCGCGATGCCCTCCCTCGAAGAGTTCTTCTCTGAAGTCGAGAAGACGCGCAATCTCTTCCGACGGTCCTTTCTCGCGGATCATCGGCGTAAGCGTTTTCGCCACCAGTGCGCTGTCGAACATCCTCAGGCTGGCCAGGGTGAAACTGCGCACAAGCGGGTCGGGATGGTAAAGCCCGGGAAGAATGGCCGAGAGCGCGAGCTCATCGGGAAAAGCCAGCAGTCCGGGGATCGCGTCGCCGACGAGCAATCCCGGCGACGACGGCATTTTCGCAATCTGTTCCTGAATCCATTTCCGGCGCTGCCCGGCGGAATACGGCAGGATTTCGATCTCCGTCCAGTCCGACCCATCCACCGGCACCGTTCGGATTCCATGTTGGCGGTCGATTTCCAGTTTTGTGCCGATGAAGCGCACCTCGTATTTGCCCGGAACATCGTAGCGGTATTGCAGATGGAGCGGAAGCCGCCCGCGCAGAGCGCCGGCGGGCGCAACACTTCCGTTGAGGAGGCCGCTGATGCCCCCAGGCTCGCCGTCGTGCCGGATTTCAATCGGCTTCAGCATGACGCCGTTACGCCGCACCTCGAAGCGGCCACCGCCGAAATTCTCCGGATTCACCGAATACGGGTAGGCCGTATTTCCGAACAGGGGACGGTCCAGAGCGATCCAGACCGGCATATGCACATAAGCCGGGCCCGCGAGAGACAGAATCACTTTCGGCTTTCCGAAAGAAACCATCACCGGCGGGCTGCTCACATTCCCCACCGTGACGACAATCGGAGCCTTTCCCGAAGTGGGAGCCGCGGCCGGAATTTTCAGATTGATCTGGTTCTCGAGAACCGCCAGCAGGCCGGCACGAATGCCGTTCACCGTCACGCGCGTCGCGCACGCTTCAGTTGGATAGTTCCCGTTCTGAGGTGGGGGAACCCGCGCGCATCCGCCCGCGGGAGCCAGATGCCGGCCGTAAATCGAAACCAGGTCCCCGGGCATCAGCGACTGCGCGTGCGCTTTCCAGGAGGGCACGACGCTCTCGGGCGTGAACGACGGCGCGTCGGCTTGCGCGCACAGGCTGGCCCCGGCGATCACCAGGACCGTCACAAACAGGAAACCACGCCCGCCGATTGACATGGCTGATTGGACACCGCGCGTGAACGCAGAGTTCCGCCCGGATACACTGGCGTTGGATGCTTCGCGCGCTCGCTGCCGTCTGCTTTTCGGCCGTCCTTCTGCATGCCGCATCATCAGCCGATCTGGCGGTCTTCGGAGCCCTCAAACAAGCGGATGCCAGCCTTTCGCATTTCGCCGTCATGCAGCGCGCGGGCGTGACCGGCGAACTCGATCTGGTCATCGCCATCGGAAGTCCGGATG
>CAZXCO010000330.1:0-2481 GCA_964639095.1 uncultured Solibacteraceae bacterium | reverse complement strand
GTCATCGACCAGGGCTGCGGTATTCCGCCGGACAAAATCGAAACCATCTTCAATCCTTTCGTGACGACGAAGCAGAACGGAGTCGGGCTGGGCCTCGCCATCGTGGCCAAAATCGTGGATGGACACGGCGGTAAAATGTCCGTCGAGAGCCAGCCCGGCAAAGGCAGCACGTTTCGCCTCTTATTGCCCATTCCATCGAAGACATGACCCATACTGCATGAAAAGACATGTTCTGGTTGTCGAAGACGAAGACAAGCTGCGCCGCATTCTCGAGCTGCAGCTTCTGGACGCCGGATTTGCCGTCGAGAAGGCCTCGACGGCCGAAGAAGCGCTGCCTCTGATCGATCGCACCGACCTCGTCCTGACCGATTTCAAACTGCCCGGAATGACGGGGCTCGAAATGCTCCAGCTCATTCGCCGGATGGATTCGCACGTTCCGGTAATTGTGATGACGGCCTTCGGGACGGTGGAAAATGCCGTGGAGGCGATGAAGGCGGGCGCATCGGATTTCCTGCTGAAGCCGTTCTCGCTCGACCAGTTGACCTCAGTCGTCAGCAAGGCTCTCGAAATCCGGAACCTGCGCGAGGAAAACCGCCAGCTCAAGGAAGAACTCGGGCGGAAATACCGCTGGGACAACATCATCGGCCGCAGCGCCGGCATGCAGCAGATTTTCGCCACGATCATGCGTGTGGCGCCTTCGCGCGCGACGGTCCTGCTCGCGGGCGAAAGCGGCGTGGGCAAGGATCTGATCGCGCGCGCCATTCATTTCCATTCGCCGCGCAAGGACCGGCCATTCGTCAAGATCAACTGCACGGCGCTGCCGGAAAACCTGATGGAAAGCGAGCTTTTCGGCTACGAGAAAGGGGCATTTACGGGCGCGAACATCTCGAAGCCGGGCAAGTTTGAGCTGGCCGACACCGGAACCGTCATGCTGGACGAAATCGGCGACGTGCCCGCTAACATTCAGGTGAAGCTGCTGCGCGTCCTTCAGGAGCGCGAGTTCGAGCGCCTCGGCAGCAACAAGACGCAGCACATCGACGTGCGGGTGATCGCGGCCACGAATCGCGACCTTCGCGCCGCGCTGGAAGACGGGACGTTCCGTGAGGACCTTTATTACCGGCTGAACGGGGTGCCGATCGAGATCCTGCCGCTGCGCGAACGGAAGGAGGACATTCCCTATCTGGCGCGCCATTTTGTCGAAAAGCTGTCTCCGGAATCGGGCGGGCGCGTCAACGGCATCACCGACGCCGCGGTCGACAAGCTGATGGGTTACTCCTGGCCCGGCAACGTCCGCGAACTGGAGAATGTCATCGAGCGCAGCATCGTGATGGCTTCAGGCGAAAAGCTCGACGCGGACGATATCCGGCTGGACATGAATCTCAGGGCGCGTCACGCTCCCGGCGAACTGGGTCTGCCGGAAGGCATGAGCCTGGATGCCTCTGAGCAGGAGCTGATCCGGCACGCATTGAAGCAGGCCGACGGAAACAAGAGCCAGGCGGCGCGCATTCTCGGGCTCACGAGAAATGCGCTGCGCTATCGCCTGACCCAGATGGGCATCGACAGCTAGCGGCGGCTCACTCCGTGAGCAGGCGCTGACTTCCGGCAGAACTCTCCGCTGTGCGTAGCCCGCATATCCGCAGTAGGAGAGCATCATCACAGAAGAACAAACAAATGCCGACACTGGAAGGAGCAGCCAGCCCTACCGCCGCCGTGGTCCTGAGGATATGCTCGACGAAAGCAGCTCGTGCCCCGCAGTGCCGGAAATCGGGGAGCGCCACTCAGCAGTTCCACCAGCCCGGGAGTCGCGTGCCTGCGCAACGCGAACATCGCCCGTTTCCCCCAGTAAAGGGATGCCGCCATCGCAATCCGGGCATTTCGTTTCGGTTCCCGGCTGGCTCACGGCCAGAAAAACCTGACGCCGGGCCGGGGCGAAGACAGCAGGAGTCTCATTTCCGTCAAAATCCAGCGATTCCCGGGGGAAATACACCTGGCCGGGCTTACTATGGGATTGGAGATGACCGTTCGATCCGTAGTAGTCGCCGTGTGCGCCGGTGTGGCGGCGCTGGCCGGCCTGGCCGTTGCCGAGCAGCTCGAAGACACGATTTACGTCCCATACGATCACAAGGCAATCCAATACTACGAAGCACCCACTGACGACGTCGTCGGGCGCCTCGACGATCAACTCGACAAGGGCCAGGCGACACTCGACTATGCGCCAGGAGGGCTGGGATATCTTCCAAGCCTGCTGAAGCACCTCGGGCTGAATGTCGATTCCCAGGTACTGGTGTTCTCGCAGACCAGCTTCCAGGCGACCCTGGTCTCGCCGCAGAGGCCGCGCGCTATTTACTTCAATGACGACGTTGCGGTGGGATTCGTTCAGCACGGCGAGGTGATGGAGATCTCGTCGCTTGACCCGAAGCAGGGCGTCGTTTTCTACACGCTGCGAACGGAGAAAACGGACAAACCGACGTTCGGCCGCCG
>CAZXCO010000329.1:0-3966 GCA_964639095.1 uncultured Solibacteraceae bacterium | reverse complement strand
TACCGCAACGACCTATAACGCGCGGCGAACCCCGACCCCGTCGTAGAGCACCCTTCGCGAACCCGTTAAACCGAGGCTCACCTGAGGGCCGCGGCGATACTCGCCTGGCACGGTTATCAGGTCCAAATCGTCCGAGAGCCTCCGAACCCCAATCAGGCCGTCAGCATTTCCCTCGAGGGCAGCGGCGGCCGCAGGAATCGCCTGTTCAACCCGTATACGGGAGCGGATCTGGGCGACTCGGTGCCACTCGGAATCTGGATAGTTTCGAAGCTTCTCGCGCTGCACGACGATCTTCTCGGCGGACGCACAGGGCGCAAAGTGAACGGCCTGGGCGCGGTCCTGATCGTCGTTCTCACGCTTACCGGGATTGTCGTCTGGTGGCCGGGAATTCGCGCATGGCGTCGAAGCCTGACGATACCCCGGAACGCGGGATGGCAGCGGGTCGTCTGGGGGCTGCACAATGTGCTCGGTTTTTGGGGGTTCGCCATTATTCTGCTGTTCGCCATGAGCGGCGCTTACCTCTGCAGCCCGGACCTGTTTCAGGACCTTGCCGACCGGATCGAGCCTCTCACCGAAGCCAACGCCCGCACACGCATCGTCGATCAGGTGATCTACTGGTTCGCTTATCTCCACTTCGGCCGCATCAACGGCATCGGGATTCCGTGCCGCGGACCGGGAGTCTGCGATATGGCGACAAAGTTTACCTGGGCCGTCATCGGCCTCGCGCCGGCGGGGATGTTTGTGACGGGAGCCCTGATGTGGTGGAACCGGGTGCTGCGGAAAAGGCCCGGCCGAACGTCTGCGATGAAGACGCCGGATCCCGCGGCGCATTTCTGAATTCAAATATTCATCATTTAAAATCTTTTGGGATTATTGCCACATTTTACGGGATTGTGCTAATTTAGCGGCTGCCGGACTCAAATAGAAAAGGAAAGGTTCAATTATCCCGTGGCTTCTTCCGGATTTGCGCTGACCCAGTTAACAGAACCCTCGTCATATGCATCGCCGAACGTGCCCGCGTCGCCGTTCAGCGCTTCCATGGCGGCGCTGCTGGCTCAGTGCTGCGAACTCACCTACGACCAGCTGCAGGGCACGAATATCAACAGTCTCCTGCCGTCCGGCTATTCGATCGTGACCGAATTGACCGCGCCGGAAGCGGTCACGGTGGAAGCGGGCGCGACCGGCTACTATGTCACGATTCCAGCGGGCTTCGTTCTGACGAACGGGAGCAACAACATCATTGCCCTTCGGGGCACCCAGACGATTCGCGAATGGATCGACGACATTGACGTGCTCCCGACGCCCTGGGTGCAGGGGGATAACAACGGGAATTATTATCCGTCGCTGAAATTCGCGCCTTACGGTCTGGTGCATTCGGGTTTTTACAACTATTACAATCTGGGAACTCAGGGGGCGGTTCCGCAGAAGACGTATCACGGAATTGTCGATGAAGACTATTCCTGCAGCCGGGCGCCGGGATCTCTTGCATACCAGATTGCCGCGCTCGGAAGCATGCCGGGATTCGATTCGTCCCTCCCTCTCTACATCACCGGGCACAGCCTGGGGGCGGCGGCAGCGGTTCTGTGTGCGATGGACGTTGCGGTCAATCTGGATATCAACGTGGTTACGCAGGCGAGCAATATATATGTCTATGCGCTCGCGTGCCCCAACGTCGCGGCGGGCGTGGTTGCGGACAACAGTGTGCTGAAGGATGTGCTCAACATCCCGGCGAGCACATTCGCCACCAACTTCAGCAACGCCGTGCAGAATTGCTGGCTCGTCGCGAACTCATGTGACATCGTGCCGATCATGCCGCCGCCCTCGACCGACGCCGGCGGGCTGGTGGATATTGAGTTTCAGGCGGTGACTTCGAACATCATCAGTTTCTGCGCCCAGGCAGGCACAATTGGGGGGAATCATTCGTGCGCCGACACGTATACGCCCTACCTGCAGGCGCTGGCCGGCGGCTTTGCGCTGACGAAGGCGCAATCCGCGGGGTAAATGGCGCCGGATCTGACTCGCCTCAGTTCGTCCCTGTAATCCGGGCGGTCGCGCATTCTTCGGCGACCTTCAGAAAGTTCAGAACCTTTGTATTTCCGACGATGTACGGATTCGGACTGCTGCCGGGCGCGTGTTTGGCCAGCAGGGGCAGGTTGACCTTCGACCGGTCCCAGTCGGTGTGATTGGCCAGAATGATATCCGCTCCCGACTGCTTCACGATGTCGCTGAATCGTTTGGCCGAGCGGATATAGGTCTCGACCGACTGCCTGTCCATATTCAGCCCGACGCCGCCCCAGAGAGCCACGATATGTGTGGTTCCGTTGTCCTTCACGGGAAATACGCTCGAGATCGTGCCCGGCGTATGCCCCGGGGTGATGTAAAGCGTCACGGTGGTGTCGCCCAGCGTGAGCTTCTGGCCGTCTGTGGCCTCGATGTCCCGCTTCGGCTTCGTGCCATTGGTTCTCTTGTCGAGCACGTCCCAGTCCGCCGGCGACATGATCACGCGTGTGCCGTAGTGTTCCTGCAGGAATCTCGCGCCGCCATCATGGTCGGGGTGAGCGTGGCTCACGATTGCATATTTGATGTCGGCCGGGTTGAGGCCCATCTTCTTCATCCCGCCGGCGACTTCATCCTCGACCGAATAGTCGAAGATGGTGTCGAGGACAATGATGCCCTGGGACGTTGTGATCGCCCAGACGGCATATTCGGACTGCCCGAAGAAGTAGAGGTTGTCGAAGACCTTCACCGGTTCGACGTGCCATGTCGACCGGTCGGGCGGTCCCGGACGCCTCTGTGCTCCGGCGCGCGGTCCGCGCCCACGGCCGCCCCCCGCCGTGGCTCCTCTGCCTCCTGGCGCCCCGCGCTGACCTCCCGGTCCGGGTCCATAGCATTGAAAATTGAACAGATTCTGAAAATCCTCGCCCGCGGCGGCTTTGGCGGCGGCGAAGTGGGCGTTGGCAGTGTCGTTTGCGTTCGGAGCCGAAGCATTTTGTGCCGCCAGAGTCGCCGGCAGCAAAGCAGCGCCAGCCAGCAGCAGGCAGTGGGAAATTCTCATAAGCCTCCTCGTTGTCGCGCGCCGGCGGCCGCCTCGCACGCCACTCTAGTGCGAAAATACAAGCCCGCGATTAACATGAGATTACATGATATGATCCGCATTTTGGGATGGACGAGGAGCGTTCAGATGATCAAACCGATTCTGGCGTTGAGTGGAATGAGCATCGGCATCGGCCTCATGCTGTTTCCGGCAGCCGGACCCGCCGCCGCGCAACAACCGGAACAACCGGCGGCGAACAAGAACTATACGCCGCCCAAAACGCCGTGGGGAGAGCCCGATCTTCGGGGCATGTGGCCCCTCAATCATTTAATCTCGACGCCCTTTCAGCGGCCCGCGAAGTATGGTAACCGGCGGTTGATGAGCGACGAGGAATATGCCGCGGCTCAAAAGAGCGCGGCGGCTCGCAACAAACGCTTCGAATCCGGAGCGATCCCGCAGGCCGATTCCGGCACGCAGGTGATGCGGCTGACGTCGCTGCTCAGCGAACCGGAAGACGGGCGGTTCCCCGCGCTGACGCCCAAAGGCAAGGAATTATACGACAAGATGCACGGCAGCTACAAACCGGGCCAGAAGGTATTCGACAGCCCCGAGGACTTCGACAGCTGGGACCGCTGCATCACGCGCGGCATGCCTGTCTCCATGCTGCCGCGCAATTATAACAACGGCATCCGGATCATGCAGTCGCCGGGCTACGTGCTCATCGTGCTGGAAATGGCGCATGAGGTCCGCATCATTCCGACCGACGGACGCCCGGCGCTCGACCCCACAATCAAAGAGTGGCTGGGCGAGTCGCGCGGCCACTGGGAAGGGAACACGCTCGTCGTCACGACGACGAACTTCAACGGCAAGACGGATATGACCAATGCCGGCGTGCCCGGTTCTCCTCCCATCAACCCGACCACGGAAAATAT
>CAZXCO010000328.1:0-5994 GCA_964639095.1 uncultured Solibacteraceae bacterium | reverse complement strand
GCATCCCGAAGCAGCCCTTCGCCGATCTGCTTCGCGCGTTCGTCCAGGACCGCAACGTCAGTCGCTACCACACCTGGGGTGAGGTCCTGAATTACTGCGTCTACTCCGCGAATCCCGTCGGGCGGCTGGTGCTCTATCTCTGTGGCTATTCCGATCCGGAGCGGCAGCGCCTCTCTGATTGCACCTGCACGGCACTGCAGCTTGCCAATTTCTGGCAGGACGTCACCGTGGACCAGCAGAAAGACCGTGTGTATCTCCCGCTCGATCTCCTCGCGCGGCATGACTACACCGTGGACGAGCTCTTCGCTCACAGGTTCGACGAGCGTTTCCGCGCCATCATGAAGGAGGCCGTCGACCGCGCGCGCGAGTTGTTCCTCGCTGGTTTGCCGCTGGTCCGGATGGTGAACCGGCGGCTCGCGGTGGATCTCGAGCTCTTCAGCCGGGGCGGTCTGTGCGTGCTCGACAAAATCGAGCAGCAGAACTACGACGTACTCTCACGGCGGCCGAAAATTTCGAAAGTCGAGCGTGCGGGCCTGCTTGTCGGCACGCTTGCCCGGTTTGCTTTCAAGAGAGCCGCATGACTGCTCTTGAACAATCGCAGGCGCACTGCCGCGCTGTGGCGAAGAATCGCGCCCGGAACTTCTACTACTCCTTCGTCCTGCTCTCGCCGGAGAAAAAGAACGCCATGTGCGCGATCTATGCGTTCATGCGCTATTGCGACGACCTCAGCGACGAGCCTGGCGCGACCCGGTCCGCCATCGACCGCTGGCGTGAGGCGCTGACCGAAGCGCTTGCCGGGCGTCCGGATGGCAACCCTGCCTGGCCCGCGTTCCTCGACGCGGTCGACCGCTATGCCATCCCCCACGAATATTTCTACGAGATGATCGAAGGCGTGGCTTCCGATCTCCAGCCGCGCCGGATCACCACCTTCGACGATCTCTACCGCTACTGTTACCGCGTCGCCTCGGTCGTCGGACTCACCACGATTCACGTTCTGGGCTTTACCTCGCCCGGCGCGCTTCCCCTCGCAGAGAAGTGCGGCGTGGCCTTTCAATTGACCAACATTCTCCGCGACGTTCGCGAAGATGTCTCGCTCGGCCGCGTCTATCTGCCCGCCGAGGACCTCGAGCGCTTCGGTGTTTCCGTCGACGATCTTACAAATGCGCGCCGCACCGAGCAATTCGGGCGTCTGATGGAATTTGAAACGGACCGGGCTCGCCGTTATTACCGGGAATCGGCGCCGCTGCTGGCTCTGATTGAGCCCGGGAGCCGCCCCTCGCTCTGGGCCCTGATCGCCATCTACTCGCGCCTTCTCGATCGCGTGGCGGAGTCTCACTACGATGTGCTCACGCGCCGCATCTCACTCACCAGCCTCGAAAAAAGCTGGATTGTGCTGCGTGCCGCAGTGCACTGGACCTGAGAGCCTAAACGCTGACGCGCTCCACCGCCCGATATAACTCGAAGAGTTCCGCCACGCTCAGCTGCTCCGCTCGCCTCGCAGCCTCCGGTCGACCCGCGTAAGCCTCGCGGGGATAAGCTCCCGCAAGATTATTCCCCAGCGTCTTCCGTTTGTGCCGGAAACAGGTGGAAACGAACGACAGGAAGCCGTCGACGTCCACCGGCGCAGGATCGGTTCGCGGTCTCAGGCGGATGACTGCCGAATCCACCTTCGGAGGCGGCCGGAAAGCGCCTGGCGCAACAGTGAACAGATATTCGGGTTGTGCGAGAAACTGGCACTCCACCGAAAAGTAGCCGTAGTCCCGGCTGCCGGGCCTGGCGGCGATCCGTTCCGCCACCTCCTTCTGGATCAGGAAAACCGCCTGGCTCAGCATCCCGGGATTGCGCACGTACTTCGAGATGATGGCTGTCGCGGCGTAGTAAGGCAGGTTCCCGGCCAGCACCCCGGCGCCCCATTGCGACCAGTCCACGTCCAGCGCATTCGCCTCGACGATTTCAAGCCGGTCCCCGCGCACCCGGAGCCCCTGGGCCAGTTCCGGATCGAGTTCGATGGCAACCACGCGGTCCGCGCGCTCCAGCAGCTTTTCGGTCAGGGCGCCGCGCCCCGGTCCGATCTCGACCGCCAGCGAAACGTGTTCGCCGCATGCGGCCTGCGCAATCCGCTCCAGTGCTTTATCCGAGATGAGAAAATGCTGCCCGAGCTTCTGGCGGGCCAATTGGTATCTTCAACCCTTGATGTTGATGTGATGGATGTTGACGAGAATTTTTCCCGTCACTTTCTGACCGAACGCGGTCGCGGGGGTGAACGAACTGTAAAGCACCAGATTCCCGATCTCCTGCAGTTCTTCCGGAGAAACGTTTCCTTCCGGAACGTCCCAGCCGCTGACGTTGCCGTTTTCGTCGATGGTCAACTGGACCATCACGTCGCCGCCGTTGACCGAGAAAGGCGTGACGTCGTCCATCGTCACCTGCGTATAGAGCCCCACCGGAATATCGTTCTGCCACTCCGGGTGAACATGCAGGCTGTCCACAATGGCCCCGAAGCAAAGAAAAGAGGCCAGCATACCGCCGGCTGCGGGCACGGCGATCGGCTTCAGGAGATTATCGAACAAGAGTTTCGCGCGCGAACACAGGTCCTCGAACCGCGCTGCGAAATTCCGGCGGAGAGTCTGGCGCGAACGCTCCCTGGAGGCGGCGACACGCAGCCGGGTGCGCAGCAGGATCGGGGAGGAACTCTTTCCGTGGAGGCTCTTCAGCCCGGTGCGAAGCGACCGTACCTCCGCACGACGAAGATTGCACTCCCGGCACTCGCGAAGATGAAGATCGACGATCAGGCGATCGGTCTGGTCCAGTGTGCCCGCCGTGTAGTCCCACAGGGCATCCCGGACGGCCTTGCAATTATATTCTTCTATCACCGGGCTGCCCCCGGGACCAGCTGTACGGACGGTGTGGGCTCCAGTCTGTTCGCCAGATTTCTGCGCAGGGCCTCGCGGCCCCGCACGATTCTCGACTTTACCGTGCCGATGGAAACTTCGAGAATGTCGGCAATCTCTTCATAACTCATATCCTCGACCTCCCTGAGGACGAGTGCGGCGCGGAAGACCGGGTTGATCTCCGCGAGCGCTTCCTCGAGCAGAACCTGTGCTTCCCGGTTCACCGTGAAGTCGAAGGGTGTCTCGCCCGAATCCATTAAGGGTTTTTCGCGGCTTTCGGAATCGTCGAAGGTATCTTCGATCCCTGTCTCGCCCCTGCGATGACGAAATAGCCACCGCCGCCGGTTGTGCGATTCGTTGACGGCAATCCGGTAAACCCATGTGCGCAGACTGCTGTCACCGCGAAAGTTTTCGACGTTGCGAAAGATCTTGAGGAATACTTCCTGCGCCACATCGCTGGCATCGGCCTGGTCGTTGAGCAGCCGATAGGCGAGATTGTAAACCGGAGCCTGGAATCGCTCGATGAGCTGTTCGTATGCCGATTCTTCGCCGGCCTGCAGGCCGGAGATCAGCCGGTGATCCTCGAGCGCGGCCTCTTGTTCGGCCGTAAGCTGCGAATTCAGATTCAGGTAATAATTGCCTGCCAAAGTCTCTCCCCGGGCTCCCGTATCGAGAACTTTCTCAATTATAAGACTCCTCCGGGAGCAGGTAAGTTCCCGCCGCGCGGAGAATGCCTGTGCCCGATGAGTTTACTGCACCAGCATGACCGGCGCCTGCCAGAACGCCGCCTTCTGGCTGGAAGGATCGAGAACGGTGACCTGGCAGTTGTACTCCCCGGGCTCGAGCTTCGCGAGCGCCAGGCTGAAGCGAAGGGGCACGGCCTTCGATTTGGGGTCCATCCCGTCGGTTACGGCCACGGGGGAGGTTTCGAACGCCTTCGACTGACCGCGATAGAAGGTCACGAACGCGACCAGAGGCTGTGTGGTCGTGGCGCCCCGCTCATAGGCCTGGAGGTACACGTACATATCCTGGGTCTTGCGGAAAACGCGCGTCACGCTCGGAATCAGCTTCTGGCCGCCGGAGATCATCGGATTCACCGCATCGGCCGCAGCGGCCTTTTTGCCCTTCTCGGCGTTGAACAAAGCGTCCTGCACATCGATCCGCTGGCTGCTCAGCACGACGGAACTGATTGGGATACGCTTCTCCTCTTTGTTGAGGTTCGGAACGACGAACGCATTCTGGTACGTGCCGATTCTGCCGGTTTCGGCGTCACGCGCCAGGAATTTCAGGACGTACTTGCCGGGCAGCAGCGTGAAGCCGGCATCGTACTCGATCGGGCGCTTCGCCAGTTCTGCCGCTGTTGCATCGTTCAGCCTGATATCGACCTTGTCGCGGAGGTTCTGAATCGTCGTGCCGTAGTCGTCCTTGATTTCGAGCAGGAAATCGATGAGGGTGCGTTCGGCGCCGCCCTTTCGCGCGAGCGCCAGTTCACGTCCCGGGATTTTCACCGAAATCGGAACATAGTACTCGGCCCGGTTCAGCTGGAAATAATTGACTTCCATGGCGATCGTCAGATCGGTGATGGGATCTCCGAGCATCATCGCGTCTTCCAGCTGTCTCTCTTTGTCGGCGGTGGTGAATTTGTTGAAGGTCTTGCCGGCGAAATAACCCTGCCGGAAGTCGAGACTGGCGCTCAGGCCTCCATTCAGCGTGATCTTCACGCGGCGGAATTTTCCATCCAGATTCTGGTTCGACGTGTAATACCCGAGGATGTAGTAACTGGAAACCGACTTCTGCGCCTGCACAATGCCCGCGGCGAGGTCGTTGTTGTCCAGCAGCGCTTTGCCGCCGGTGTCGGCCGCAATGGCATAGAGGGTGTCCTGCGAGCGCTGGAAGTTCCCCGTCATCGCCAGCGCGGAAGCGCCGTTGTACATGCCGGCGCCGCCTGGCGAACCCTGCGACGCGTTTCCGAGCGGCGCATCGGCCACCAGCCCGCGCGCATCAATCGCCCAGATGGTGACGCCGTTTCGGATCGCGGCGTTGACGGTGGCATGCAGTTGCGCCTGGTTGTCCGTCCCGTTCAGACGGATTCCGCTCGCGAAGTAGAGCAGTGACTTTTTCTCGCTGAGTTGACCGAGCATCACCGTCGCGGTTTGAATCGCCGCGAGCTGGCGATCGGTAGTGAAGATATTGAACTCGCTGTCGTCCTGCCCGAAGGCCGCTCCGGTGTCGGGAGTGCTGTCGTCGGAGGCGGTTTCGTCAAACCCCTGGCTCTCGCCGACGGCGATGGTTTCGATGATG
Source organism: uncultured Solibacteraceae bacterium (assembly GCA_964639095.1). Taxonomy (GTDB): domain Bacteria; phylum Acidobacteriota; class Terriglobia; order Bryobacterales; family Bryobacteraceae; genus BOG-234. The sequence goes on along the minus strand of CAZXCO010000328.1, from coordinate 802 downwards.
GTGGAGAGCCGGTCCCGGTCGGCCGTGAAATCCTGCAGAACCTGCACGGCGCCGCCCCGGAAGATCATCACCGCCACCAGATCGGCCGGTGTCATCTGCGTGCGAATGAACTTGCGGGCGGCGTCGAGCGCGCGCAACTGGTCGCCTGGCGGCAGCGCCGTCATGTCGAAGTAAAGCGCGATCAGGCGATGGTCCTTGTACCGTGTATTGCCGGGCGTTTCCGGAGCGATGTGACTCTGGGGAAAACGCTGCAGCACTTTAATGTCGCCCGTCGCGGGAGGCAGCGGCTCGGGGATGTCGGGCAGCTTCTGGTAATCGAAAAATTTGATCTGCTGCGGCACGCCGTCCTCGGTGATCGTGAAGTCTTTCGCGGTCAGTCCTTCGACGCTTTTGCCGCTCTTGTCATGCACCGTCACAGTCTCGATCACCAGTTGTGTGCTGCTGGAGAAGGTGACATCGCCGCCGCCGTTCTGGCCGGCCGGCTGCTGTTGCGCGCCTGCCGTCATGCAGAGGGAAAGAACCAGCGCAAGCGTTCCGGCAGCGCGAAACCGCGGCGCCAGCGTTCGAACTGGAAAGATCGGATCCGGGGAATGCATCTTCAGAACCTCACTCTCAAAGTGGTTTGCAGGCTTCGCATGGCGTTCGCTGCGATTGGAACTCCGAACAGCGGACTGTTCACGGTTGTGCTCCAGCTTGTGTACGTCACGTGATTGAGCAGATTGGTTGCGTCGACCCGGAGGTCAAGGCTGTACCGGTCCTTGAGCCGGAATGTTCTGGCCAGCGCTCCATTCAGAGAAAATTG
>CAZXCO010000327.1:0-6324 GCA_964639095.1 uncultured Solibacteraceae bacterium | reverse complement strand
TGTCGCGCCGGATCGCCTCCTCGCCGCGGTACCGGATCGGACCCGTGCAGACCAGGGGAATGGTGGGGACGGCGGCGCCGCCCATCATTGCCTGCTTGAAGTATTGTTCGTAATATTCAGGAAATGCAGAGACTTCCGCTTCGAACTTCCGCGAGCGCAAATCCGGCCTTCCCTCGAAGCCTTCCAGACGCTCGCGGGCATAGGAAAAGAAGCCTGGCTTGGATTGCTCGCCGTCCGTCAGGATGTCGATGCCGCAGGCGGACTGCCGCCGAACGCACTCGCTGACTGCCGTTCGCAATTCTTTCTCGTATTCCGCGGGCTCGACCGGAAGCGCGTTCGCCTGTGCTTTCATCAGGTCGAGCAGCGCTTTGGGGCGGGGGAGGCTCCCCACGTGCGTGGTCAGGATACGGTCCGTATTGTGTTGATTCATGTTTCGCCAAATACCCGTGGTTGTAGTGTATACGGGGCCTGTCTCATATAGACTACAGAGTGAAGTTCAGAACACTTTTCTGAGGACAACACGCGTATGAACGCAATACAACGAGCGGTAGTCACGAGCGTCGCCATCTGCGCGATGGCGATGGCGCAGGGTCCCGCGCGGGGGCGTGGACCCGCCGCGCCGCGGCTGGTCTTTTCGGTCACGTCGCCCGCCTGGCCGGACGGAGGGGAAGTTCCCATGCATTTCGCCGGCCGCGGCGACAACAAGTCGCCGGCCTTCGACTTTCACTGGACTCTGGGCACGAACCCGGCCGCGGCGCCCGACACTTTGAAAACCTATGCCGTGATCTTCCACGATGTGGAGAACTCGACAAACAAGACGACCACCGATACTCTCCACTGGACGGCTTTCAACATCCCCGGGACGGCGAAGGGACTGCCGGAAGGACTCGGTGCGGGCGATCTGCCCGACGGGACGCGCAACGGTCCGGGAATCGCAGCCCGCGGTGGAAGGCCGGGCGCATACTTCGGGCCGGGCGCGGGTCCGGGACCGATTCATCATTACCTGTTCGAGTTCTATGCTCTGGATACGAAGCTGGATCTGCCCGCGAATACCACGCGCGAAGATCTGCTGAAGGCGATGGACGGCCACGTCATCGGCAAAGCCGCATATTACGGCCGCTTCCACGCGCCGGCTCAGTAAATCCGGGGCTGCCGTTCTTCCTGAGTTCCGCGGCGGAGCCGGTTTTCCCTCCGCCGCCGGAACGCCGGATCCGGCGGTGCGAAATCACATTTGCGGTTGCCCGGAGGATTGATGTGCTGGACGATAATGTCCATGTGGCTCCGCGCAAGGGGGATTCCCTGCCACTCCTGGCGGACAATAGATCGGGGGCGCGGGTTGCCGGAAGGACCCAGGCCAGGGACAAGGAGCTGCTGATCTCCATGGACAGAGTCTTATCGACACACGTTATCGCCAACCATCGGTTGACCACGGCATGGTTGAATCGCGTGGCGGGCGCTGGCATTGCCGCAGTGGAAATCTTCTGCGCCCCGCAGCACCTGGATTGCCGTGACAAGTCGCAGATCGCCGAACTGGGTCACTGGTTCCGCGATTCCTAATTGACGCTCCATTCCGTCCATGCTCCGATGTACACCGACGAGATCTGGGGGCGCTCCGGGCCGCACAGCCACATCGATATTACCGACCGCAACAAGGCGGGACGCATACAGTCGGTAGACGAAATCAAGCGCGCCCTGGACATTGCCGAGACCATTCCGTTCCGGTATCTCGTCCAGCACCTGGGGGTGAGCGGCCAGGAGTTCTCGGAATACGCCGTCGAAGCGGCCTTCAGTTCGCTCGAAGAACTGGCCGTCTTCGCAAGGCAGCGCGGCGTCGAGGTCCTGCTCGAAAATATCCAGAACAATCTGGCGACGGCCGAGGGACTGGAGCGATTCAATTCGATGACGCATCTGAAGCTCAACTACGTCTTCGACACCGGCCACGCCCACATGGGCGCCGTCATCGAGCACGAATTCGGGATCATGAAGCCGCGCATCCGATCGCTGCACGTTCACGACAACAACGGCAAGGAAGATCAGCATCTTTTCCCGATGTCCGAAGGTGGAACCATTGGCTGGGCGGCCACGATGGATATGCTGCGCTCCTGTCCCGGCCAGTATCCTTTGCTTCTGGAGTTGCGGGAAGTGACCACGATGCAGCATCCTCTCGACGAGGTGACGCGCGTCTTCAACCAGCTCGAGGCGCTTCAATCCACTCATGCCTGAACGAACCACCATCGCCGCGATTCACGCCGGCCGCCACACGGACGAGACCGTCGAGCTTGCGGGCTGGCTCTATAACCTGCGGAAGTCCGGCAAAATCGTTTTCCCGATTCTGCGCGACGGCACGGGGCTCATTCAGTGCGTGGCGCTGAAGAGCGCGCTGCCGGAAGAGACTTTCGAACAGCTCAAGCATCTGACGCAGGAGTCGTCGCTCATCATTCGCGGCAAGGTGCGGGCGGAAGCCCGCGCGCACGGCGGCTACGAGATCGACGTGGAAGACGCGGAGATCGTACAGAAGGTCTCCGAGGCCGACCCTTATCCGATCACGCCCAAGGAACACGGGGTCGAGTTCCTGATGGATCACCGGCACCTCTGGCTGCGTTCGCAGCGGCAGCATGCGATCATGCGCGTGCGGCACGAGGTGATCAAGGCCGTCCGGGATTATTTCGACGGCAACGGCTTTACGCTGGTGGACACGCCCATCTTCACTCCCTCCGCCTGCGAGGGCACCACGACGCTGTTCGAAGTGAATTATTTCGACGACGAGAAGGCGTACCTGTCGCAGTCGGGCCAGCTCTACAGCGAAGCGACGGCCATGGCGTTCGGGAAAGTCTATTGCTTCGGCCCCACGTTTCGCGCCGAGAAATCGAAGACCCGCCGCCACCTGACGGAGTTCTGGATGGTGGAGCCCGAGATGGCCTGGGCCGATCTCGAAGAAATCAAGCGCGTGGCCGAGGAGATGGTCGTCTATGTGGTGGGCCGGGTGCTCGACAAGCGCTGCGAGGAATTGAAAGTGCTGGAGCGCGATGTCTCGAAGCTGGAAGCCGTGCGGGCGCCGTTTCCGCGGCTCAGCTACGATGACGCGGTGAAGAACCTGCAGGAGCACGGCTCGGAAATCCAGTGGGGCGGCGATTTCGGCGGCGGCGACGAAACCATTCTCACGGAGCAGTTCGAGCGGCCCATCATGGTCGACCGGTTCCCCACCGCGATCAAGGCTTTCTATATGGCCCCTGATCCCGACCGGCCGGAAGTGGCGCTGGGCGTCGATGTGCTGGCGCCTGAAGGCTACGGCGAGATCATTGGCGGAGGCCAGAGGATTCACGATCTGGACCTGCTGCTGCGGCGCATCGAGGAGCACGATCTGCCCAAAGAAGCATTCGACTGGTATATCGATTTGCGGAAATATGGCAGCGTGCCGCACGGAGGGTTCGGCATGGGGATCGAGCGCTGCGTGGCGTGGGTCTGCGGCCTGGAGCACGTCCGCGAAACCATTGCCTTTCCCCGCATGCTGTACCGTCTGCGCCCGTGAGGAATCCAATCGCTATCATCGGCGCCCCGCTGGATCTCGGGGCAGGCCGTCGCGGTGTGGACATGGGACCGTCGGCGGTCCGTGTGGCGGGCCTCGGGAAGCGGCTCGCAGCGCTCGGCTACGAGGTGGTGGATCTCGGCAATGTACCGGTCGAGCAGCCCGAGACGGTGGACAATGCCGGTCCGAGCGATGCACGATTTCTGCCGCAGATCGCGGCTTCCTGCGAGCGGCTCGGGGAACTGGTGGAACAGGCCCTCTCCGACGGCCGGACGCCGGTGGTGCTGGGCGGCGATCACTCGATCGCGGCCGGAACGGTGGCCGGAGTATCGCGCTCGTTCCGCGCCCGTGGTGAAAAAATCGGACTTCTGTGGCTGGATGCGCACGCCGATATGAACACGCCGCAATCGAGTCCCAGCGGCAACGTTCATGGCATGCCGCTTGCCTGCTGCGTGGGGGTGGGGCCGCATTCGCTGGTGGAGATGTTCGGTTTTTCTCCGAAGGTGGATGCATCGAGGGTGGCGCTGGTCGGCATCCGCGACGTCGACCGCCTGGAGCGCGGCATCGTGCGCGACACGGGCGTGCGGGCCTTCACGATGCGGGACATCGACGAGCGGGGCATGCGAGCGGTAATGGACGAGGCGAGCGCGATCGCGACAAAGGGCGCCGGCGGATTTCATCTGTCGCTCGACATGGATTTCGTGGATCCCCAGTACGCGCCCGGGGTCGGTACGCCGGTGCGCGGCGGCGTCACCTACCGCGAGGCGCATCTCGCGATGGAAGTGATCTGCGACTCCGGCCGTATGGTTTCGATGGAGGTTGTGGAAGTGAATCCGGTAATCGACGAAGTGAACCGCACGGCTGATCTTGCGGTGGAGCTGATCCTTTCGGCGATGGGACAGAAGATTCTCTGATGAAGACGCGAGTGGCTGTGGTCTACGGCGGCCGCAGCGGGGAACACGAGATTTCCCTGATTTCAGCGGAGTCGGTGATTGCCGCGATGGATACGGAACGCTACGAAGTGGTCCGCTACAAAGTCGCGAAGGACGGGTGCTGGCATCCGGGTCCGATTCTGCCCGAGCCCGGCGCCAATCCGGGGATCGACGTGGTGTTCCCGGTGCTGCACGGAACCTTCGGCGAAGACGGCACGATGCAGGGATTGTTTGAACTCGCCGATCTGCCTTACGTCGGCGCGAACGTTCTGGCGTCGGCGGCTTCGATGGATAAAGACGTCATGAAACGCCTGTGCCGCGACAGAGGGCTGCCGGTCGTCGAATACACGGTGGTGAGCCGCGCGGAAATCGAAGCCGGCCCGGTCCGGTGCCAGTTTCCGTTTCCGATGTTTGTCAAGCCGGCTAATCTCGGCTCGTCGGTGGGGATTTCGAAGGCCCACAACTGCGAAGAACTGAAGACTGCGCTGAAGCTTGCGGCGGAGTATGATCGCAAGATTCTGGTGGAGCGGGGAATCGAAGGGCGCGAATTCGAGTGCGCAGTGCTGGGCAACGAAGACCCCGAAGCGTCCATGCCATGCGAGATTCTGCCCTCGCGCGAGTTTTACGACTATGAGGACAAGTACGAGCTGAACAAGGCCCGGACGGTGCTGCCGGCGGAGTTGCCCAAAGACGAGATCTTCGAGATGCGGCGTCTGGCGGTCGAGTGTTTCAAGGCAGTGGGCTGTGAAGGAATGGGACGTGTCGACTTTCTCCGTGAAACCGCGACTGCGAAGATTTACGTCAACGAGATCAACACCGTGCCTGGCTTCACCTCGATCAGCATGTTTCCGAAGATGTGGGAGTATTCCGGCATTCCCTACGCCGAACTGATCGACCGGCTGATTGCGCTGGCGCTCGATCGGCATAAAGCCAGGAAGGCGACGCGCTTCACGCGATAATAAACACGGATGCCAGGGCTGCGGGGCAGGACTTCCGGCTTCTTTGAAGCGAAACCGATGGCAACGGGAACGATCATCGCGAACGGCGGCGGACAACGGCGCCCGGTGAAACTGCTGGTGCTACTGCTCTCGTGCACGTTCGTGGCTTTCGCGGCCGCGCCGCCCAAAGACGCTGATGAACGGCTGATGAAGAAATTCATCGACGCGTATCAGATTCTCGAGCAGAACACAGCCGATCCGTTCGACATCGACAAAGCGTTTTACGAAGGCGCCATTCCCGGACTGCTGCGGCACCTCGATCCGCACTCGGTCTTTTTCGATCCCAACCAGTATCAGCAGCTCAAGCAGATGGAGACCTCGACGCGGAAGGGCTTCGGAAGCGTGGTTTCCGTGCTGCCGGGACGCGTGGTCGTTCTGCAAACACTGCCGAATACGCCTTCGGAAAGAGCGGGGATGTCGCCCGGAGATGAGATTCTGGCAGTGAACAATTACCGGCTGGACCGCCTCGACGGCGACCAGATCGTCGAACTACTGACGGAGGCGAAACAAAAGCCTGTTCAGCTTGTGATCCGGCGCCCGGGTTCCGCCAGACTGCTCGAACTGGACCTGACGCCCGAAGACATGAAGTCGTCAAGCGTGGATCGCGTTTTCATGCTTCAGCCGGGCGTCGGTTACATCCGGGTGTCCGGTTTTGAGGGGAGCACGGCGCGGCAGATTCATGACGGCATTGAGAAACTCGGCGGCAGAAATCTCAAGGGGCTGGTTCTCGATCTCCGCAACAATCCGGGCGGGCTCATGACCGCGGCGCTTGAGACGGCTTCGTTCTTTCTCCAGCCCGGGCAGGTGATTCTTTCAGCGAAAGGGCGAAATGTTCCGGAGACCGTCGAGAAGGTTCCCGAAGGCAACA
>CAZXCO010000326.1:0-3159 GCA_964639095.1 uncultured Solibacteraceae bacterium | reverse complement strand
GGCAGCTCGCCGCCCGCGGCAGCGCGCAATTCGAACAGGCGAATCTCCTCAGTCTCCCAGGTCACCACCTTGACGCGCGCGGGAATCGTCTCGATCGGCAAAGCTCTAAGTCGTTGCGGCTCCGGCGGAGAGCACAAAGTTGCCGGAGAGTATCTTCACCGTCACCTTTTCGGGGTCGAAAATCACGCCTGCGGGATCTCCCCCCTCCTGAACGGTATTGATCTGCCGGCTCATCAGGCGCCGAAGCATGGCGATACCGCGGTCGCTCGTGGCCAGATGCTCTTCGGAATGGAGTGTGATCGGCCCCTGCCCGCACTGGGCTTCGTAGTCGCCGGGAAAATCCTGGTGCTCTTCTTCCGTCATCTCGTACCATGTCTTGCCGTTATACATGGGCATCGAGAGGAAGTCGAAAGACTTGTTCGTCACGCTGCTGGCGAAAAGAGCGAAATGGGTGTCGTCGACGGGGACCCACCACTGTACGCCCCGCGACCGGCCCGGCGCCAGCTCGACGCTCGGCACCGCTGTCACGTTGGGAAGCATCGCCGCGCTGATCCGGTCCATCTCCATCCCGTCCTCGTGCCTGCGCACCGCGTGATACACGACCGCCGCATCGGCATATTCGAAATCGACCTTCGGCATCACCTTGAAACCGGCCGCGAACTGCAGGTTACTGAAGTTGGAATGCAGAACCCAGACGTGGTACGGATCCATGGCGTTCTCCCAGAACTGCAGCCAGTTGCTGGGTATCGAAGGCACGCCGGGCGCCCAGCCGCCGCCCATGGCGTCGTAAAACTCGCCCTCCCGCACGTCTTCCATCGTGTCGTATCGCGGCAGCAGAGGCTTCTTTTCCGGCGGACCCATGTAGGCGAAGACCAGCCCGTAACGCTCCTCGACGGGATACCACGGCTGGCGCGCCGTTTCCCGGTGCAGCCCGCCTTCCGGCTCGCAGGGCTGATCGAGACACGTGCCGTCCACGCCGAAAAGCCATCCGTGATAACAGCAGCGGATGCCCTGTTCTTCCACTCTGCCGTAGTAAAGCGTGGTGCCGCGGTGCATGCATCGCGGGTAGAGCAGACCCGGACGTCCGCTCTTGTCGCGGAAGAGAATCAGATCTTCGCCGAGCACCCGCACTTTTTGCGGGCGCGTGGTGACTTTCGATGAAACTCCGACGGGGTGCCAGTAGCGCCGCAGATACTCGCCACATGGAGTTCCCGGCCCGACTTCGGTGAGAGTGGCGTTATGATGCTGCGGCCGCCGGCCGTAAGCCGTTCCTTCCAAAGGTTTGATGTTGGTGAGAGTTGCCATGAAAATACGCTCCTGCGACCAGTTTCCACCCGATCGTGCCCTTTGGCGCGTGCATGCTGGTCCTCGATCTCACCATGGCCGCTTGCCCACCCAGTTTCCCGGCGGGTTATAGTTGCAGACCCAGACCTCGCGGCCGCCGCCCCGCGCCACGCCGCAGCCCACCTCCCTGGTATCTCTCCAGACGACCTGCGTATAGTGCCCGCAAACGCTGCGGCATTTGTTGGTGTCGTAATCGTAATCGCGCGCTTCCGAAGCCCAGTCGTCCACGACCTGGCGCGATGTCGCGGCGCCACCCGTGATCTCGAACAGGTTCTCGCCGTAAGCCGGGTTCGGCCGGTGTACAAACTCCTTCTTCGCCAGAAGAGTGTTCGCCCAGTCCTGCGCGCGAGCCGCCATACGGCTGGACCACACCAGAGGAGGCACCCCCACGCGCGCCCGCACGGCATTATGCGCAGCCACCATGTCGCGCGCGAGCGAACCGGTCTGGGCGCCGGTCGACGCGGCCAGCAGGATTAAAAGGAGCAAGCCATACCGCATGGCGCGGCCCATGCAAAGCCGTTACTTGATGTGCCCCTGCGTCAAATCCCGGTTGTTTTCCTCGCAGGAGTATTCGATCAACTCCTGACCGGGCTCCAGGCGCCAGAAGGTTCTCGTATTCGTCCACGGCTTCGTGTACGTCTTCGGATCGTTGATCGTGACTTCGTAAGTCAGATGGTCGGGATCGGTGTAATGAATCCGCTCGATCACATGCAACTGGTCGCTGTGCGGATGCCCGATGGTGTCCAGTCTCGTCTTCCCGTTGAACCCGATCGTGTCGATCACGAGCGTGTCTCCGTCCCATTTGCCCACGGAATCTCCAAACCAGGTCGGCTGCAGATCCTTCGGATGATCGCGCTTCATCGCGACCACATGAAACCACGTGTTCTGCTCGAAGAGCTCCGCGATGTAATCGCCATACTGCACGATCTGGATCGGATAGCCGCCGACATTCATCGACCGCAGCAGGCCGAACGGCAGGCAGTGCCCCGTATAGTCGAAATTCGACGGGTCATAGTGCTTGAAGTTGTCCGCTCCCCACGCGGTGAACGGCAGCGCTCCCGCCCCCTTCTGGTCTTTGCCGTCTCTGGTCATGTCGGGGACATAAGGATGCTGCCAGATCCCGTTCAGGTTCGGCTTGCCGTCGGGCATCCGCGGAATATCTTTGGTCTGTCCGAAAAGAAATCCCGCGGTCAGCGCCGCGAACGCGGCTGTGCGAAGCAGATGAAAGTTGCGAATCATGTCAGGCCTTTCCACAGTGACGATCCGGGCTGGCTGCCGGAAGCAACGCTAGCCGTTGCATGCCGATTGTATAACCGGCGGCCCGCCAGGTAAAGCCCGTGTATCGCCGCCGTGCGCCGCCATTATTGACGCGGAATTCCGGAATCCTGCGCCTGAATTCAGGAGAAAGCGGGATTGCATCCTGGAAGCAAGGGTCCATGGCCGGGGTTCGTGCGGGCATATGCCTGCGGGGCTCCGCCCCATGAATTCGGGCTTCCGATCGTATATAGTGGCTCACCATGAAATGCCTTGCGATCCTCGCCGCGCTGGCCCTCGCGTTGCTGACGACGGGGAACCGGGCCGTTCGCGCCGCCGCCCCCGAAGCCCCGCGCTTCGAGGTGGACCCCTTCTGGCCCAAACCATTGCCGAACCACTGGATCCTCGGTCAGACCATCGGCGTCTCGGTCGATTCCCAGGATCACGTCTGGATCATCCACCGGCCCGGATCGATCGAACCGGGCGAACGCCACGCCGCGGCCAGCCCGCCGATCGCGCAGTGCTGCTCCGCCGCGCCGCCGGTTCTCGAATTCGATCAGG
>CAZXCO010000325.1:0-2020 GCA_964639095.1 uncultured Solibacteraceae bacterium | reverse complement strand
GCAACCCTCGATGACCGTGCGCCGGTATGCTTTGAAGGCGTTGGTGGTGTCGTTCAGGGAAATCCCGAAGATGATCCGGACGAAGAAATTGGCGGAACGGTTGATGAAGTACTTGAGGCGCGGATAATCGATGACGCCTCCGCCTCTCATGAAGCGGGACCCGAACACCGCGTCCCATCCTTCGTTTAGCAGTTGCCAGTACCGCACTACATCCCGGCAATCGTCCGATTCGTCGGCCATCATGATGACCGCGGCGTCGCCTTGCATCCGGTCCAGTCCGCATGCAATCGCACGCCCGAATCCCCGGCTCCCGCAGTTTCGTACCGGGCGAAGGTTGGGCAGGCGATGCGCCAGTGCCTCGAGCTTTTGCCACGTCCCGTCGGTGCTGCCGTCATCGACCACGATGATTTCGTTCGGAACGTCGTGGATGCGCAGTTCGAGCGTGAGGTGTTCCACGGTCGAGCCGATGCAGGCCTCTTCGTTGAGAGCCGGAATCACGACGCTCAGCAGCCTGAGCGGCGGCGCGTTCTGCGGTTTCGCAGGGGTCATGGCGGTCAGCGCGCTCCGCGGGCGGCTCCGCAAAGCTCCTGCCATTCGGGGTGCTCGCGGGCATGAGTCGCGATTTCCTCCAGAATGTCCTGCAGAGAATGTTCGGGCGTCCAACCGAGTTCCTGTGCCGCCCGGCCGGAGTCCATCACCATCCATGGAATATCGAACGGGCGCGGTCGCGCGTCCGATTCCGGTTCGTGCCGCCCGAATTGGTCGTCACACCATTCGGCAAGCTGCGCGATCGACATCGAGTTGCGCGCTCCTCCCCCGGCGTTATAGACAGAGTCGGCCGGCGGGTCGCGCCGCATCTGGCGGGAGATCAGATTCGCCAGATCGCCGGGATGAAAGGCGTCGCGGACCTGATAGCCCCTGCCCCCGAACCCGATATAGCGCAAAGGGGCGCGGCGGGCATGTGCATGGATCCAATAAGAAAAGATGCCCTGCTCGGCAGTCCCGAACTGACCGGCCCCGGCCAGATTCCCGCAGCGGTTCACCCATACCGGAAACCCGAAAGCGCTGCCGTATTCGACAGCCATGATCTCCGAACAAAGCTTGGTGGCGCCGTAGAGCGATACCGGCTGCCGGACAGGAAACGATTCGTCCACGCCGGCTTCGGAAATGCCCGCGGGCAGGGGTCGCGACTCGTCGAGGAGGAATGCATTGTCGCGCTCCGTGACGGGCAGCGCGGAAAGGTGCGCAACCGAATAGACGCGGCTGGTGCTCAGAAGGATCAGACCGGCCTTCCGCTCGCGGCAATATTCCAGGATGTTCAGCGTGCCGTTGAGGTTGTGTTCGCAGAGTTGGCGCGCGCTCGATCGCCCGTCCACTCCCGCGAGCACGCTCGGATTCGCGGCGGCATCGATAACCCAATCGCATGCCGGGAGAGCATCGACATCGCTTCGCATCCGCAAGTCGCCGTGGAGGAACTGAACTCCCGTGGAGGTGAGGAGCGTCCGGTTGATCTCCGATCCCGGCCGCAGAAGATTATCGATCCCGACGATCGCGGCATTGTCGATGCGTTCCGCCAGCGCCCTGGCAAGATGGCTGCCTGCAAAGCCGCAGACGCCCGTAATCAGAATCTTCATCCCACTCCCACGAGGGAAGGCGCATCGGCCGCAGGCTCGGCGGGAACGCTGCAAAGCCTTTTCTCCCACGACTGCGCGATTTCGCGGAATATATCGTCGAGCGAGTGCGTAATCCACCAGGCGGGATAGTGGGCCTTGATCTTCGTGAGGTCGCTGTAGTAGCAGATGTGATCACCGACGCGGTTTTCGTCCACATAGGTGTATTTCTGGGGCTTCCCGGTCAGGCCTTCGACCATCTGAAACGCTTCGAGGATGGAGCAGGAGTTTTCGCGGCCGCCGCCGAGGTTGTATACCTCTCCGCATCGGGGCGCGTTGCAGAACTCCGCAATGAACGCGGCCACGTCTTCGGAGTGGATGTTGTCCCGAACCTGTTTACCCTTGTAACC
>CAZXCO010000324.1:0-1775 GCA_964639095.1 uncultured Solibacteraceae bacterium | reverse complement strand
ATGGTGACCCACGATGCGCGTTACGCGCGTCATGCGGAGCGGTCGGTCGATCTGTTCGACGGCCGGCTCCTGCAGCCAGGGCGGGTGGATGCCGGCATGGCACCCTCGTCCTAAACTGAAACTTGATCCGGATCAAGCGAGCTTACGACGAACCGGAGCCGGATGACGGCAAGCGCTATCTCGTCGATGGCCTGTGGCCGCGCGGCCTGGCGAAAGCGGCCCTGAAAATCGACGGCTGGGTAAAGGATGTGGCTCCGAGCCGGGAACTGCGGCGCTGGTTCCAGCACGATCCGGAAAAATGGGACGAGTTCCGTCGGCGCTACTTCGCGGAACTGGACGCCGCCCCCGAAGTCTGGAAGCCGCTGGCCGAAGCCGCGCACAAGGGCAAAATCACGCTGCTCTACAGCGCGCACGATACCGAACACAACAACGCTCTGGCGCTCGCGGAATACCTGGGCAAAAAGCGGCGATGAGCCCGGCACTCGGGATCCGTATTTTTCAGCCGATGAAGCCGGATTGGATGGCCGCAGCAGCGAGGAGGAGCGCTGCTTTGGCTGCTTCCATCACGGCGAAAACAGTGTGATGGATGGAGGGCGCTGGCGGGCGCCCCGCGAGGGTGTCGGCGACGCGGCTGTCCAGCGCCGGCAGTAACCAGTAGCGCTGGAGACCAATCTGGACGACGACAAGGGTTACCAGAAGCAGAGTGCTCCACCGCGGGCGCACGACAGCGGCCAGCACCACGGCGGCGATCAGAAAGCCGATCTCGACACGCGAGAATACGCGAAATGTGTAGCGTCCGATTTCGAGACCGACGGGAATCGTGAGCGACGGCGCCTGGAACTTCACCGGCGTCGCAATGAGCGAGACGCCGACGATCACCCCGGCCCAGAGCGCCAGCAGGAGCGGGAACAAAATGGCGGCGCCGGTTTTCATACGTGCTCGTCCCCGACCGGCTCCCGCATGGTTACCAGCAAAAGCGTCTCCTGTCTGGCGGCAACGCGATGCGGCGCGGAGGGCGGCAGACTCACGAGCAGACCAGGCAGCAATCCAACGCTCTCACCGCCGCTCGAAAAGACAGCCGCGCCCTTCAGACAATGGACGGTGATTGCTCCCGGCGTCCGATGTTCCGGAATCTCCTCGCCTTCATTCAGGTGCAGCAGCAGAGTGCGCAAACCGGTTTCACGTGTCAACGTGGTGGATCGCGGCAGTCCGGCGGTATTGGCGAAAAACCGGCCCAGATCGCTGTGGTTCATAAGGCCTGCGGTGCTTGCGCTGTCATCCGGGTAGCCGCGTCGTGATAAGCCGAAACCGCATATAGAAGGCGAGCGCCGATGGATTCGGCGCGCCGCACGAAGGCGGCGGCGACGTCTTCTGAGCACCGCTCTGACGCGGTTTCACGCCACAGTTCCAGCCATCGGTCGAAGTGTCGCTCCGTCAGACGGGGAAGTTGCAGATGAGCGATCATCGGATTTCCTTTGTAAACGCATGAGGCCAGCAGCACCGACGACCAGAATGCGTTCATCTTTGCCAGATGCCGTCCCCAGTCGGGACCGATGGCCCGCGTGAAGACCGGCCACAGAAGCCGATCTTCGCGAACCCTGCCGTAGAAGGTATTGACCAGATCGGCGATACACTCTTCGGTCAGCGTCTCGTACGGTGGCATATAAAGATGTATGTATAATACATCTTTATATCACGCGCGATATGTATCTGACCCGCCAGGCCGATTACACGATGCGCCTCCTCGTCCATCTGGCGGTTCAGCCCGACAAAGC
>CAZXCO010000323.1:0-2402 GCA_964639095.1 uncultured Solibacteraceae bacterium | reverse complement strand
CGATGGCAGCATCCCGAGCGTGGTCTGGTGCCTCCCTCAGAATTCATTCCAGTCGCCGAGGAGACGGAACTGATCATACCGATCGGCCGCTGGGTGATGCGGGAGGCGTGCCGGCAAATGGCCCAATGGCACGAGAGCTTTAACGCCGAAACGCCACTGACGATCAGCGTCAACGTCTCATTCCGGCAACTGAGCGACACCAGTCTCGTCGGCGATGTCAGAAACATTCTGAAGGAGACCGGCCTCCGCCCGGAAAGCCTGAAACTCGAATTGACCGAGAGCAGCATCATGTCAAACGCCGAGGTGGCGATCGACGTTCTGAACCAGATCAAGGCGCTCGGGGTCGGGCTCGAAATTGACGACTTCGGCACCGGTTATTCCTCGCTCAGCTATTTGAACCGCCTGCCGTTCGACACGGTGAAGATCGACGGGTCCTTTGTCAAAGATCTGCAGTTGAACGGAGAGAGCGCCGAAATCGTGAAGACAATTCTCGATCTGGCGCGCTCCATGAACATGAGCGTGGTCGCCGAGGGCGTCGAGACACGCGATCAGGTCGAGACGCTCACCGCTCTGGGCTGCGGCTTCGGACAAGGATATTACTTCTCGAAGCCTGCAGACAAGGACGCCACACAGTGGACAATCAGCGAGCGCCACGCTTTGTGGCGCGCCTTCGGGCGCCTCCAGGAGGCTGTGCCGCCGGCCTCGGAGAACCCGTATGCGCCTGAAGCATTCCTTGCTCTGGTCGAGCAGTAAGCCGATATTCACCACCGGGCTCCCGCAGGGTAACGCATGAAACACGGAACCACCATGAGCATCCACCGCGCGGTTCGGGGACAAGTGCGGAAGGCCGTATGCATCGGCCTTGCGACCTCGACTTTGGTTCTGGCTCCACTGAAGATTTTCGCGGAGCCGGCCCCAACCGTTCCAACGCACGATCTCGCGGATGCGAGTCTGGAAGATCTGATGAACATTCAGGTGACTTCGGTCTCCAAAAAGGAGCAGTCGCTCTCGGAGGCCCCAGGCGCCGTGTATGTGATCACGCAGGACGATATTCGCCGCTCCGGCATGACGAACATTCCGGACCTCCTCCGAATGGTTCCGGGCGTCGACGTGGCCAGAATCAATGCCAATACCTGGGCGATCAGCATTCGCGGCTTCAATTACCGGTACTCGAGCAAAGTGCTGGTGCTGGTCGACGGACGCACGGTTTACACGCCGAACTTCTCCGGCGTCTACTGGGATCAACAGAGCATGCCGCTCGAAGACATCGAGCGCATCGAGGTCATCCGTGGGCCGGGAGGCACAGTCTGGGGCGCCAACGCCATGAACGGCGTCATCAACATCATCACCAAAAGCGCGGCCGATACGCATGGCGGTCTGGTCAGCACCGAAGCCGGCTCGCAGGACCGTGCACAGGAACTGGTGCAATACGGGGGAACTGCGGGAGCAAAGGGCTCGTACCGTGTTTATGGCCGATACACGATGAACGAGGACTCTCCCTCGATGCCGCAAAACCCGGCGGAGGATCGCGCTCACGATTTACAGTTTGGCTTCCGTTCCGACTGGACTCTGAGCCGCAGCGACAAGCTGATGATTCAAGGCGGCGTCTCCGGCGCTTCCGAGATGCAAACCATCGGCACCCTGTTCTCGAATCAGCTCCCGACTTTTCACGTTTTCGACGATGCCGTGCGGGTGGGCGCCGCGGACGTCCTCGGAAAATGGGACCACGTGTTTTCCAACGGCTCCGAAGCGACGGTGCAAATGTATTACGACCGGTTCCGGCGCTTCGACCAGGCGTTGAACATCCTGGATACCGGCGATCTCGATTTTCAATATCACTTCCATGCCGGCAGACGCAATGATATCGTGACGGGCGTGGGCTATCGCTTATCCGATCAGACCTATGTTGACGGCTACGAAATCACGTTTGGCAGCGGTTACCGGCGTGACAATCTTTTCACGAGCTTCATTCAGGATCAAATTACCCTCTCGAGAGCGGTAGCGTTCACCGCCGGCGTCAAGGTCGAACACAACGCCTACACCGGATACGAGTACGAGCCCAGCGCACAGATCATGTGGTCCCGAAGCAGCCGTCAGGCCGTCTGGGCTTCGGTCGCCCGCGCGATCCAGCAGCCTTCCTGGCTGGATGCGGAGTCGCAGCTGGATGTTTCCACAGTAACGATTCCGGGAGCGGGCTTCGGCGTCGTTCACCTCGGCGGGAATCCGGCCCTCGCCGCGCCCACTCTGACCGATTTCGAAGTTGGCTATCGAAGAGAAATTTCCAGGCGCCTGACACTGGATACAACCGTATTCCTCGGCTATTACGACAATCTGGTGACTTCGGAACCCCAGCCGTCGTACTTCACCACAACCCCCGCCCCGCCGCACGTGGTAATTCCGAG
>CAZXCO010000322.1:0-2439 GCA_964639095.1 uncultured Solibacteraceae bacterium | reverse complement strand
GTGATGGGCTATTACACTCGCGCCGATATTCCGTTCCAGTTCGCCCTCGCCGAGTCGTTCACGATCTGCGATGGATATCATTGCTCGGTCTTCGGCCCCACGTGGCCGAATCGGATGTATCTGATGACCGCGACGATCGATTCCGAGGGGCGTCACGGCGGGCCTATCCTCAAGAACACCGCGCCCCCGGGCGGGTACACGTGGACCACGTACCCCGAACGGCTGCAGGCCGCCGGCGTGACATGGAAAATCTATGAGCAGCAGGACAGCTACGGCTGCAACATGCTGCAGAACTTCAAAGTCTTCCGGCAGGCATCAAAGGGATCGCCGCTCCATTCGCGCGGTATGACGGTCAGCCCGGAAGGCCAGTTCGAATACGACGCGATGCACGACCGGCTGCCCGCCGTCTCCTGGATCATCCCCACGAGTTTTCAATCCGAGCATCCCGATTACATGCCTGCCGACGGCGCCGTATTCATCGCCAGCAAAATCGACGCGATTGCGGCGAACCCGGACGTCTGGGCGAAAACCGTGTTCATCCTCAATTACGACGAGAATGACGGACTCTTCGATCACGTGCCGCCGCCGGTCGCGCCAGACGGCACAGCGGGCGAATTCATCGACCGCCTTCCCATCGGCGGCGGGTTCCGCGTCCCCTGCATCATCGTCTCCCCGTGGACTGCCGGCGGCTGGGTGTGCAGCCAACCGTTCGATCACACCTCGGTCCTGCAATTTCTTGAGCGCTTCACGGGAGTGCGGGAGCCGAACATTACGCCGTGGCGCCGGCGCGCTTTTGGCGATCTGACCGCGGCCTTCGGCTTCACGCGCCCCGCAAAGACGCCGCCCTTGCTGCCGGATACCGCAGGCATGCTCAGCATGGCGAAATATGCGGCGGCGAATCTGCCAAAACCGCCGCTGCCGGAAGGAGGCCAGCAGCCGCCAGCACAGGAGACAGGCAGCCGGCGCCGCGCGGGCTAAAGCGCGCCGACTGCCCGGGTTTGATCCGGCACGCGGCCCCGGACGAACTGAAGCGTGGCTTCGGCCACACGCTTTCCGAGATGACGCGCGGTCGCGAGGTCCGCTTCGGGAGGCACGACCTCCGGTCCCTGGTCGACATTCGACTGCGCCGCAGCCCCGAGAAAAAAACCGAGGCGGTTCTGGTCTTCCTCCGATCCGGTTGACGAATGGTTGGCCGGCGGCAGGCCCAGGCTGATCCAGTGCATGCCATGCTGGGCGGCAAAAAGCGCGATCTGGATCAGCGTCGCCAGTTTGTCGCCGGAACGCGAGCCCGAGTTGGTGAAGCCGGCCGCGATCTTGTCTCTCCAGGTATAGCCTTTGGTCATGATCGCGTGGGAACTCGCCTCCTCGAAGGCTTTGAACGCCGCCGACGCTCCGGCCACGTAGGTCGGCGCGCCGAAGATGATGGCGTCGGCAGCGTTCAGATCTTCCCATCGTGTCTTCGCCTCCTCGACGTCCAGAAGCAGGGTCCGGACGCCCTCCACCTGCTCCGCGCCGCACTGGACGGCGCGGGCCTGGCGCGCGGTGTGACCCCAGCCACTGTGGTAAACGATGGCGATATGAGTATTCGGCACTGATTCATCTCCTCATAAGTGAATGGCTTCGGTCAGTGAACGACCGGCACCCCGAGATGCTGAAGCTTCTCCGGGTTGCGCATGACATAAATCGCCGCAATCCTGCCGTCCTCAATCTGGAGCGCTGTAGTTTGCAGTGTGTCGCCCTGCTCCACCGTCACGAATCCCGGCAGTCCGTTGACGAAGCCGTAGCGGACCATCCGCGACATGCTGCCGGTAAAGAGCCGGGCCAGCGACACGAAAAGCTGCATGGCCCGATCGATTCCCGCGATGGGCTCGGTCGCCGCCGATTTCCTGCCCCCGCCATCCGAGTAAACGGTGACGTCCGCCGCGAGCAGCGAGCGCAGTTGCTGCATGTCGCCGGCGCGTGTGGCCGCGAAGAACGCGGCGGCGATCTCGATGCCGCGTTCTTTGGGCAACGCGAACCGAGGACGCGCCCCGCGAACGTGAGCCCGGGCGCGGGCGGCAAGCTGACGGCAGGCCGCCGGTTCACGGCCGATCGTTTCGGCGACCTCCTCGAAGCTCACCCCGAATACGTCGTGGAGCAGAAAGGCGGCGCGCTCCAGCGGCGAGAGACGCTCGAGGGCCATCAGCAGCGGAAGAGTCATGTCGTCGATCTCACTGTCCGCCGCCTCGACCACCGGCTCGGGCAGCCAGGGTCCGAGATACGTCTCGCGCCGGCGCCGCGCGGATTTCAGCACGTCGAGACAGAGGCGCGTGGTGACGCGGCGCAGAAAAGCTTCGGGCTCCCGCACCGCGTCGCGATCGACAGCAAGCCAGCGAAGGAACGCCTCCTGAACGACATCCTCGGCGTCCGCAACCGATCCGAGCATGCGGTAGGCAATGC